>NZ_JBEXWT010000019.1:0-77218 GCF_040629945.1 Kitasatospora sp. NPDC005856
GCCGGAGCAGGGGCGCCCGGCCAGAGCGAGAAGGAGCGGCAGCGCACCACCTGGCTGTCCGAGGACGAGGAGGTCTGGGGCACCGACTCGGGAGCGGTGACGGGCGTCATCGGCCGCTGACGGACCGGCCGCCGGGGCAGGCCGATCCGGCCCGGCGTCGAACCGCCGGCCGCGCCCCGGCCGTAGAGAGAACCGTACGACCCCACGAGCGGGTGCGTCCCGGGCCGGACCCCCGGGCCCGGGACGCGCCACGGGGACACCGGAAGAGACGGGAGAAGCGGGCGGATGACGTTCTCGTACGCCGAGCAGATCGACCAGGCCATGGCGGCCCTGGCGGAACAGCAGGTCAAGATGGCCGAGGCGGCCAAGGAGCTGCAGGCGGCCACCGCCTCGGCGACCAGCAAGGACCGGATGGTCACCGCCACGGTGGGCGCGCAGGGCCAGGTGGTGTCCCTGGTCTTCCACACCACCGGGTACCGGACGATGGCTCCGGCCCAGCTCGGAGCGATGATCGCCGACGTGCTGAACACCGCCCGGGCCGACCTCGGCGAGCGGTTGATCGAGACCATGGGGCCGTTCAGCGGCCTGGGCGAGACCCTCCGGGCCTCGATGACCGGCGGCACCGAACTGGACGAACTCTTCGCGCCGCTGCGGGAGATGCGCCCCGGGTACGCCGAGACGGAAGCCGCGGAGGAGCGGCGCAAGCGCGACCGGCAGGAGGAGTTCCGTGGGTAACCAGCTGAACATCGGCGCGGACCTGGACGCCAAGTTCAAGAAGTTCGAGCCGCTCTCGGACATCCTCGACGACATCGGCCGCCGGTGCGACGAGATCAACACCTTCAACAAGGAGTCGGCCGGGAACGACGAGATCGGCAAGACGTACCACGAGAACGTGGACAGCGCGACCGTCGACCTCGTCAAGCTGTTCGCCACGGTGAGCACCGAGGTGGAGAAGCTCGGCCTCAAGGGCCGGCGGACCTCCCTGATCCTGCACAACGCGGACGAGGACGCCAGGCGCCTCTGACCGGCCCGCCCGGCCTCCCCGCTTCCGCCCCGCTTCCCGTCCCCACCGGCTCCCGCCCGCGGCCGTGCGCCGCCCGAGCTCCCCGAACGCCTGGAGTGCCCCCGTGTCGATCATGCTGCCGCCGGGCTTGGCGAAGTTCTTCAGCATCGTGACCGGCATGAAGTGGCCGGAGGCGGACGAGGACCGGCTGCGCACGGCCGGGGACGACTACCTGGCCATCGCCAAGGAGATCCCGGAACTCCGCGACTGGCTGCGGCGGTTGCTGACCACCGTCCACGACAACGACGAGTTCGCGGGCGAGGCCGCCGACCGGTTCTACCAGCGGGTGCTGCCGCTCATCGGCGGAACCGGCGGCACCGACTACGTGACCTCGGCCGGCGTGATGGCGCAGCAGCTCGGGGACTTCGCCCACAAGGTGGCCAACCAGGTCGAGTACGCCAAGTGGATGATCATCGCCCAGCTCATCCAGCTGGTGGCCCAGATCGCCTGGGCGATCTCCATGCTGCCGATCACCTTCGGCGGCTCGGTCGCGGCGATCTTCGCGGCCTACGAGACCGCGGGCGCGATCATCAAGCAGATCTTCATCTGGCTGTTCAAGCAGCTCCTGCTGCACGAGTTCCTCTCCATCACCACCGCGATGGTGATGGACGGGATCATCCAGGCCATCCAGATCGACAAGGGCCACAAGGACAAGTGGGAGAAGGAGTCCTTCATCCAGGCCGTCGAGATGGGCGCGATCAACGGCCTGCTCACCGGTCCGCTGGAACTGCTCACCTTCGGCATCGGCAAGCTGTTCGGACGGATGCTCGGGCGCGGTCTCAGCAAGGAGCTCCAGGCCGACCTCAAGGCGCTGGCCGGCTCCGAGTTCAAGAGCCTGACGGAGAACGAGCTCAAGTCGCTGAGCGGCGCCGAACTGAAGCAGGTCGTCACCCTCCTGCGGAAGAACGAGACCAACCTCACCGTCCGGGAGGCCATCGCCCAGGTCCGGGAGAACCTCACCAAGGACCTGGGCAAGACCGTCACGAAGGACGTCGGGAAGACGGTCCGGAACAACGCCCTCAAGGAACTCGCCGACGGCGTCAGGAACAACGTCGCCAAGGAGGGCGCGGAGAGCGCCTTCAAGGGCGCCGGCAAGGATGCCGTCGAGAACGTCGCGCAGAAGCTCAGCAAGGTCGAGAAGCTCACCCAGCAGATGGGGGAGGCGTTCGAGCAGCACCTCGTCCAGCTGGGCGTCGACAAGGAACTCTCCAACGCCGCCGGCCGGTTGGTGGCCGCGCGGCTCGCCAGCGAGGGCGCCCGGCACGCCATCGACCTCGGAACCTTCAACAAGCTCGTGAAGACGCTGGCCGAGGGCGCCGGAGGGGTCGAGATCGGCGCGCTCAAGGCCGACCTGAAGGGCGTCCTCAAGAACATCGGCCAGGTGCAGAACGAGCTCAGGCACCTCAGCGGCGACGCGCTGGAGAACGGGACGAGGGACCTGGGCTTCCTCAGGGCGGAACAGCAGCACCTCTCGGAGACCATCCGGGCCACCCAGGACCTCGCGGAGCGCGCGGTGGGCCTGATGGACGGCCTGCACCCGCAGACCGCCGGGCAGTTCCTGTACCGGCTCGGCGAGGGCGTCGGCAACTACCTGAAGGGGGGCGTCCAGAACGTCCTCAGCGAGGGGGCCTACAACCTGACCTTCGGCGAGGACCACACCTTCACCGTCAGCGTCGAGAGCTTCTACGGCGGCGTCGCGATGGGGGCGCTCGGCCACCTCGGGCACATCGCCGGCGGCCCGTTGCGGCTGAAGCTCGCGGACATCAACCTCCCCAACTACGCGCGCTTCCCGCTGGCCGTGGTGTCCACCCTGATGGGCCACCCGACCTCGCTGTGGGTCTCCCGCCCGGACACCCCGGGGGCGGTGGGCGGCCCCGAGGGCATCGGCGGCAAGCTGCCCGGGACCGGCCCGCTGGACGCCTCGCGGCCGGAGAGCCTGAGGACGGACTCCGACGGCTCCGCGGCTCCGGCCGGGGACAAGTCGGCGAAGCCCCCGGCAGGCAGTCCGAGGACGACCGGCGGGGACGGCTCGACGAGGACGTCGTCCGAGGCGCCCAGGTCCTCCTCGAACAACGAGGGGCCGGAGGCTCCGAAGCCGGCCAATACGACGGGGGGCCCGAAGGAGACGCCGGAGCAGGCGCCGAGGCACGAATCGGAGCAGAAGACCGCGGAGCAGACCGCGGAGGGGTCCGCCCCGCCTGTGACGCGGTCCAGGACGGAGTCGTCGGCCGAGGCGCCGACGACGGCGGAGCACCCGGCCACACCGCCCCGGCAGCACGACGACGGCGGGAACCAGGGCACCCGCGAGCGGCAGGACCTCGACCCGAAGCCGAGGGAGTCGCACGACCCCAAGGACCCCAAGGACCCCAAGGACCCCAACGAGCCCGAGGGGTCGGACGGGCCGTCGAAGCCCCGGCCGGAGCCGCAGCCCGACCTGCAGCCGAAGCCCGACGCACAGCCGAAGCCCGAGCCGGTCGTCCACGAGCGTCTGGACTACCTCCGCACGGGCGACGACGGCGACGTCCCGTGGGACCGCGGCAACTTCCTGCCCGAGGGCGAGGGGCGGCAGCCCGGGTGGGTCGCGGGCAAGCCGGGCGCCGACCTGCCGGACGTGCTGTCGCTGCTGCCCGTCAGGAACGACCGCTACACCGTCGCGATCCACACCGACGACAGCGGCGTGCCCGTATCGGCGAAGGACCTGGCCGCCGTGATCGTGGGCCTGGACAGCCTCGGACACCTGTCGGGCGGTCGCCGCACGATCGAGTTCGTCTCCTGCAACCTCGACAGCGCGCACCCGAACTACATCAGGCAGGTGATGGCCGAGGTCTGGTCGCACCCGAAGCTCGCCGACCTGAAGGCGGTCGCGGCGAACGGGCCGGTCTGGGTGGCGCCCGGGTTCGACGGTACGACCATGAAGACGGCCTCCGGCACCGGCCACGTGATCGTCGCGGACAAGGTCGGCTTCGACTCGCTGGGCCGCCCGGCGGTCGTCGGCGGCGGCGAATGGCACACGTACGCCAAGTCGCCCGACGGCGACCAGCCGATCGTGACCACGACCGCATCGACGAACCCGACGGGGTACCAGCACCAGTCCGAGGGCGACCTGCGCCCCATGGACACCGCCGTGCGCTTCGGCACCGAATCGGACTCCTACCACTACACCGACGCCCCCGAGCACATCCGCGCCGAGGCGGACGGCGAGCGGGCGGAGCAGTGGCGCCGGACCCAGCGGGACCTCCAGGACCAGTACGAGGCCAAGCTCACCGACGCGGCCGAGGAGCTGCGGGCCGACCCGGACGGCAGCGGCCACCGGCGCGAGGACGAGGCCGAGCGGCTGCTGAACGAGGCCCTCGACGCCCCCGGCCGGTTCCCGGAGGACGCACCGGCGAACCTGCGCGGAGCGGTCCACGAGCGCGCCCGGGCGATGATGTACGAGGAGCTGGCCGCCCGGCCGGGGGAGCGCGAGCGGATCCTCGGTGACCTCGACGGCGTGGTGAGGGTCGCCTCCGTCCGAGAGGCGGCCGTCCGGGTGGCGGTGCAGCACTTCGACCGGGCGGCGGCCGCCTGGAACGCCCCGCGGATCACCGACGGCGCCACCGGAGTCGCGCACACCCCCGACCGCACCCCCGCTCCCGTCATGGACCTCGTCCGGCAGGACTTCACGGCGCGGGCGGAGGCGGAGGTCGCCCGGATCTACGCCGACGCGGACAGCCTCACCACCGAGGCCAACACCCGGGCCGGGAACGCCCTCCAGCAGCTCACCGAGCACGCGCGCGACGAACTCGCCCTGCACACCGACCGGGCGAACGCCCTGGCCCTCGCCAGGGACCGGGTCGAGTGGGCCGCCCACGACTGGTACGAGCGGCTCTCCCCGGCCGACCGGGAACTGCTCGACGCCGCCGGGGTGACGGAACGCCCCGACCTGTCGTCGAGCAGCATGCAGGCGGTCCGGGACCGGCTGCGCGACCGCCTCGCCGCCGACTTCGAGCGGGCGGCCGGCCCGCTCGACGGGGCGACCGGCAAGCGCCGGGACCGCGACGAGGCCGTGGAGCTGTTCACCCGGTCCCTGGCCGGGCACGACCAGGCGCTGCCGCACGAGTTCGCCGTCCAGGCGGTCCGCGAGGCGGCGATCCGCCGGGTCGTCGCGGAGACGGAGAAGGCTGCCGAATCCTGGGCCGAGGACGCCGCGCGCAAGGAGTTCGCCGAGAAGTTCGGCGCCGGCGAGTCCGACGTGCTGCGGGCCAGGGACACGGTGCTCCGCGAACTCGCCGAGGACGTGGACCGGGCCGCCGCCGAACGCGTCGGTGAGCCGGCCGCGCTCCGCGGCGCCCTCGACCGGCTCACCGACCGCGCCGTCCTGCACGACCGGCTCACCCACCAGGCCGCCCGCCTCGCCGTCCGCCGGCAGGCCACCGCGGAGGCCCAGGCCGTCGCCCGCGAGCACGGCCTGTCCACGCACGCCGCCGAGCGCCTGGCGGAGGGCCACGGCGACCGGATCGCCCGCGCCTTCGACGAGTCCTTCCGCTCCCACGAGGACCTCGCCGGCCGCCAGGAGCGCTGGGAGGAGAGCCGTCGCGAACTCACCGGGGAACTGGCCGAGCACGCCGCCTTCGAGAAGGAGGCCGCCCCCGCCCTGCGCGAGGCCGCCAAGGGCTTCGACGGGCTCGCGGCGCGCCACGACCTCAACGAGGCCCTGACCGACCACCTCAAGCGCGAGTACGGCGACGACTTCATCGCCCACTACCGCGAGTTGTGGACGCTCGCCCACTTCGACGCGGCCGGCTGGAAGGCCCACCAGCGCGCACACGAGGACGCCTTCGGCCGCCGGACGGAAGCACATCCCGAGGAGGGCGGCGACCGCTCCCCGTACGAGGGCGCCGCGGGGGCCCTGATCCGGACCACGGGCGGCGACCACGGCGGCGCCGACGGCCGAGGCACCGACGGCCGAGGCACCGACGGCGGAGGTGTCGTCCGGGCCCGGGACACCGCCGACCTGCCCGGCGAGCACGACCTGCCGGTGCCCACGACCCCGGAGCCCGGCGCCCCGGGCGCCCTCCACGAGCGCCCGCCGGCCACGACCGAGGTCCGCCCCGGTGTGCACTGGCTGGCCGACCGCGGCTCCGACCCGCGCGCCACCGAGGAGGCGCTCGCCCACTTCCCCTCCGACCCGTCCCACTTCACCCTGGTCTTCCACGGCAAGGGACCGGACGGCGCACCGCATGTCGACGGAAAGCCCGTCCCGCCCCGCGAGTTGGCCAGGACCGCGCTCGACCTGTACGACCGGGGCGTGTGGGACGGCCGGCCGCTGCGCCTGGCCGGCTGCGACGTCGGCCGCGGCGGCGCGGACTCGTACGCGGCCCGTTTCGTCGCCGCGCTGCGCGAGCGGCGACCGGCGCTGAAGGTCGAGGTGGACGCCCCGGGCGGCACCCTGTGGCTGGTGCCCGACCGCGTCGCGGGCGACGGTTCGCGCCGGCTGGTCGTCACCCGCGACGTCGGCTTCGACAGCGCCGGACTGCCGCGCGTCGAGTCGGGCGGCCACTGGATCCGGCTCACCGTCCCGGCGGAGCACGCCCCCGCCGAGCACATCCAGGTGGTGGCCACCGAGCTGCCGGCCCACCAGGACGGCGGGTCCGCACCGCTGACCGCCACGCCCGAGCACCGGATCGTCGCGCCGGACCCGCAGGCGCACGAGTTCGGCGCGGGCCGCAAGCACCTGTACAACGCGCCGGAATACGAGACCGTCGCGCAGAACTTCGAGAGGTCCGTCGGCCTGCTCGCCTACCGGGACGAACGGGCGCTGCAAGCGGCCCGGGGAAGTGCGTACCGGCTGTACGAGGTGCTGAAGGCGGCGCACGGCGACCCGACCGGCGAGCAGGTCTACCGGGTCTTCCTGAGCAAGGACCTGACCTCGGCCGGGCAGGTCGGCGAGCACCTCACCCAGGACGAGTTCCACGAACTGCTGGCGAAGGGCAACCTCCGCGAGCTGATGACGGCCTTCTTCAACGCCGCCTACGCCCACGACGGCACGCAGGCACCCGGCTCGTACGGTCTCAAGCAGGTGCTGAACGGCCTGGCCGAGCACGGGAGTCCGGCCGACCGGCTGCGCGAGCTGGGACTGGACACCACCCGGGTGCCGCACCAGCTGGACTACCTCAACAGCTCCACCCGGAAGGTCTCGTACAAGCTGACCGGCGGGACCAGCTACTTCGACAAGGACTACTTCGCCACCGGTGCGGTCGCACACCGGGCTCCATTGGCACTCCACCGGGAGTACCGGGCCAGCTCCGATGCCCGCAGGCCGCGGACCGAGACGAATCCGCCCGAGCTGGACCGGAAGCTCATCGAGCTCCGGATGCCGCTGAGCCCCCGGGAGAAGACCTTCCAGGGCGACGACCCGTCCCAGGCCCTCCGGTGGGAGCCCGGCAACTTCAAGCACGACGTCAACACGGCCTCCACGTGGTACGGCGAGACCCGGAACACCAAGGGGATGCAACTCAGCACCGGCGTCTCGGCGACCGCGGCGAAGATGCTCGGCGCGTTCCGCGCGCTCAAGGTCCCGGACGTACCCGCCCAGGACATGCTGCTCGCCCTGGTCGGCTGGATGCTGCCGCTCGGCGACCACTCGCTCTACGAGATCCTCAAGGGGGCCGAACTCGCCGGGGAGCTCCCGCCGGCGCCGGTGCACGTGCTGACCGAGGCCTCGGCCATGTACCGGCACGTCCCGGGTCTGTCCGAAGGCACCCTGCGGCGGGAGCTCGGCATGCTCCCGCACGAGGCGGTGTACCACGCACTGGCGAACCGCTCGCGCCGCAACGGCGGCTTCGACGAGCCGGGCCTGGAGTCCGCACGCCGGGTGTGGCAGCGGCTGACCGACCCGGGCATGCCGCTCCACCCGCACGAGCAGGAGTGGCTGGCCGACAACGGGCTGACGCGGGCCACGCTGGGCGAGCGGCTGAGCCTGGCCCACGTCGAGGCGCTCAACATCTACACCGGGACGCTGTACCCGCTGATCAACGTGCTGCTGAAGTACGACGGCGGACCGTGGTTGCACACCGCGCTGGGCCGGCAGATCGACGCCCTGCTGGCCGGACCGTCGTCGGCCCGGGTGCCGCAGATGTTCCTGCAGCACCCGGAGCTCGGTCCGCTCATCGCCAACCCCGAGCCGGCGTTCCGGACGCCCGAGCACTCCGCGGAACTCTCCCGGCTGGCGCGGAAGCTGCTCCCCGCGTTCGAGCGGGAACTGCGGATCCACACCGAGATGATCATCGAGGCGCTGGACCGGCTGCCCGCGGCGACCGGAGTCGTCTACCGGGGCGACTGGGCGCTGGGACGCCTGGACGGACCGGAGAACGTGTTCACGGCCACCAGGACCGGGAACGTGCTGAGCAGTTCGGCGCTGCTCAGCACCAGCCGACTGCCCCTGGCGGCCGAGAAGTTCCTGCCGTCCGACGAGAAGCTGGCCCTGCTCGGACTCTCCCACCGGGTGCTGGCCCGGATCCGCCTGGCGGGTGAGAGCGGCGTCGACATCACGCCCTTCTCCCGGTACCGTGCCGGGGAACGGGAAGTCCTGGTCAAGCCCGACACGGTCTTCACCTCCACGGGCAGCGGCACGGGCAGCACGACCGTCGGGCCGCACGAGCGGATCGACTACGTGGAGACCGCGTCCGCGCGGCCGTTCGAGTGGCGGAACGACTCGTCCGAGTGGCAGCAGCCGCTCCACGAGAAGCTCAGGTCCCAACTGGCCCGCCTGGCCAATGTTTCCGACGTGCGGTTCCACCGGGACCTCTGGCCGCTCGCCAAGGCCGCGGGCGCCCACCTCGGGCTGCCCGACGGGCACCGGGCCGACGCCGCCGCCCCCGACGCCGCCCTGGTCCGTCGGGCGACCGAGCACCTGTGGGACGCCGCCCGGATCGCCGCCACCCTGCACGAGGCCGTCGGGCACACCCTCGCCGAGGTCACGGGCGTGTCCCTGGTCGCCACCCTGGCCCGCGCCGAACTCCTCCTGCCGCCGGACCACCGGATGACCCAGGACGACCTGCAGCGGTTCACCGATCAGGTGACCGGCGCGTCCGGGACCGGCGACCACGACCTGCGGCGGCTCCTGGCGCTCGCCCAGGACGTCGAGTACACCGACCACGCCTCGGCCCTGGCCGCCCTGCGAACGGCCTGGTCGGCCGCCGGGCGGGCCGACGCCGAGCCGGTGGCCCCGGGCGAGCAGGGCCTGTACCTGCTGGGGGACCGGCCCGCGAACCACGACGACGTGGTCACGCTCCTGACGACGCTGCAGTACCGGGACGAGAACGTCACCGTGGTGCTGGACACCGTCGGCGGGCGCCCCGCCCTCAACGGCACCGCCCTCACCCCGGCCGAGGCCGCGCACGCCCTGTACAAGCTGGTGCAGGACGGAAGCTGGGACGTCCGCAGGCCGCTGCGCCTGTTGGCCACCGACCTGGCGTCGGACGCCCACCGGTCGTACGCCGAGCAGATGCTGGGCCACCTGTGGCGGATGAACCGGAAGATCGTCGCCTACGCGGCGGCGGGGAACGTCTGGATCGTCACCTCCACGCAGAACACCACGCACCTCCTCGTCACCGAGAAGGTCGCCCGGGCCGCCGACGACGGACATCCGGTGTACGTCGGCCCCGGCAACTGGGTCTGGCTGGAGCACGGGAGCCGGCCGGAGGAGGTCGGGCCGTTCTTCATGGACGAGTTCACCGAGTTCAACGTGGGCAACGGCGAGGGGGTCGTCACCTCCGGCCCGGCGCCACGCGCCGTCGGGCTCGGCGTCGACGCCTCGCTCGTCCAGGGGCTTCACCACCCGGATTCGGATCCGACCGGTGCCCAGCCGTCGCACACCCCGGAGGAGGAGTCCGGGGGGCGGATCATCGAGCTGGACGACCTGCTGGAGGACGGCTCCGACCACGAGTCGCAGGACGGGAGCAGTACGGGAGGGCCGCACCAGTCGCTGACGCCGCAGGTGCCGCAGCCTTCGCAGGCCGGGCCGCCCGTACCCGTTCAGCCCGCGCCCGTTCCGCCGGCGCCGGTGCCCGTGACACTGGCGCCCGTTCCGCCCGTGCACCAGCTGGCCGGCCCCGACTGGGTCCAGCCGGGCCGGCCGCTCGCGGACCAGGGGGGACAGTTCCACGGCTGGGTGCTGGACGGCAGCGTGCTGCCGGAGTTCGGGTACCTGGAGGGGTCGGCCGGCACCTTCGAGATGGTGGTCCACACGGACGCGGACGGCTACCCGACGGTCAACGGGCACCGGATCGCCGCCGACGAGATGGCCGATCTGATCGTCGCCCTCAGGTACCACCGGTACTACAACGGCCGGGACGACATCGAGTTCGTCGCCTGCCGGCTCGGCGAGACGCAGCAGGGCGCGTACCTGGCCGCCCTCCAGGTCCACCTCTCCGTCGCGAACGTGCACGTCACCGTCCGGGCGCCCAAGACGGACATCTGGTTCGCACCCTTCCCGGGCCTGCACGCCGACGACCACGCGCTTCCCGGCGGCGGCCGGGCCTTCGTCGCCTCGGCCACGGTCGGATACGACGCCCACGGCTTCCCGGTGGTCGCCGCAGGCGGCGAGTGGTCGATCGTCGACCCGTACGCGGGACACGGCGGCAATGTGCAGATGGCGACGGCGACCATGGAGATCCCGGCCGGATACGCGGAGGTCCCGGCCGACCAGGTCGTCAGGGAGCTGCCCGTGGAGCTGCGGTTCGCGGAGCGGAGCCCCGAACCGCCGCCGCTCGACACCGCCGGACGGTCCGGGCGCGGCGGCGACGAGGCCGCCGACACGATCGCCGACGTCCTGTCACCCCGGGCCGCGCACGACACCCGGGAGGCGGACGACCCCGCTCGGCAGGGGCCGTCGGCGACGCTGCCGCCGCCGGCGTCGACCGGGCAGGCAGGGCAGGCAGGGCAGGAGGGGCAGGCCGTCGTGGGCCGGCCGCCGGTGGGGCTGGGCGGCGGGGAGATGCCGGTGCCCGGGCCGCTGCACGAGTGGGTGCAGGTGTTGGAGCACCTCTCGTCGGAGGACCGGCGTGAACTCGCGGCGGACGAGGCCTTCATGGCGGGTCTGCGGAGCGAGCTGGGGCCGGAGGACTTCGCGCAGGCGGCGGCGAGGCTGCTCGTCGACGTCGACCCCCGGACGCACCAGCCGGTCGCGGCGCGCCGGACGGCCGAGGACCTGGTGGCGAGGATGCTGGCGAACAAGGAGGTCGCGGAGCGGCTGGTGGCGGCGGGCCTGCGGGTCGGGGTGGTGCCGCGTGACGTGCCGATGACGGAGGTCCCCGGCTTCTCGGCGTCCGGGCACGCTACGGGTGACGGGCGTGACTGGTCGGTGGTGCGGGGCTCCAGCGGGCACGGGACCGTGCTGATCACGGAGGAGAACCTGCTCGGTGCGCGGACGCCGGTGGGGCAGCATCCGGCGTACGCCGAGGGGTACTCCACGTCGGCGCACGAACTCGCGCACGCGATCCACGAGTTCGGTCTGACTGAGGCGCAGCGGGAGCTGGTCGGGCAGGCCTTCCGGGACCGGAGCGTCTCCGATGCGCTGGCGGAGCTGTTCGGCGAGGCGCCCGTGACGGCCTGGCCGGACGGCGGTCTGCGGGACGGGAACGGCGACCGGGTCGGGAACTACTCGGCGCGCGACGAGCACGAGTTCTTCGCGCAGCTGGTGACGGCGTACTTCGGGCACAACCACGGCAGCGACCCGTCGACCGGGTTGCCGCGCAACAACGGTGCGCAGTGGGTGCGGGAGAACGTGCCCGAGCTGGTGCCGCTGCTGGAGCGCCTCTTCGGGACGGACCCGCGGGCGGACCACCCGGAGCCGGCCAACCAGGTCAGCCGGACCGAGGCCGAGGAGCAGCTGTTCACCGGGTTCCGGGAGTTCATGGACTCCACGGTCCGCGAACGCAGGACCGTCGCCCGGCTGGACGACGAGGACCTGCTGGGCCGCTTCCGGGAGTTCATGGACTCCGCGACGCGGGAGAGCGCGACGGTCGTCCGGCCGAGCGAGGAGGAGGTGTTCACCGGGTTCCGGGAGTTCATGGAATCCGTGGCGCCGGTGGACGAGGCGGTCGTCGAGCAGCACGACCAGGGGCAGCACGCTCCTGCGGAGGTCCTGCAGCCGGGCGACACCGTCACCGACCTGAACGGTGTCGTCCACACCGTCGTCGGCCCGGACCTGCCCGCCCGTCCGTCGCGGATCGACGAGCACGGCCTGGCGGCCTCGGACGTGCTGATCGGGCTCGGCAGCACCCGCACGCAGCTCCTCGACCACTTCACCCGCCGGTTCGCCGCGGTGCTGCACGGTGAGGAGCCGGCGGCCAGGACGCTCGCCGAGAGCCTGTTCGGCGCGGAGACCCTGCAGGCGAAGCTCACGGCGCTGTCCCGGGGAGAGGTGTGGGACGTGCCGTTCTCGGCGGGCTCCTGGACCGGGACCGTCCGGGTCGGGGCCGACCTCGGGAACAGCACCTTCCTCAGGGCCGCCGACAACTTCGAGTTCGAGTACGGCTCGGAGCGGCAGACCTCGGTCGGCGTGACCGGGGACCGGCTGCTCCAGGGGAACGTGGGCGGCCAGGCGAAGTTCAAGTTCGGCAAGCCGGCCGACCTCACCGAGACCGTCGGCTACCGGTATGGCCGGCAGCACGGGACGACCGACGCCCAGGCGAGCCGGACGGTGGCCCGCGGCAAGACCTCGGAGACCGCCGCGCTGTTCGACACCGTCTTCCACCTGACGGCGCGGTTCCTCGACCTCACCCATCGCGGCACCGACGTGCCCCCGGAAGCCGTCCCGCGACCGATCGGACCGGTGGACGTGCAGGCCCAGGTCGCCGTTCCGCTCCGGGAGGCCGGCGCTCCGCGGCCGGTCGACCTCCCGCTCCTCCCGCCGCCCGGGGCGGGCCCGGGCGGGCGGCTGTCCGGCTCGCACATCGTGACGGACGTGTGGGCACTGCGGCACCGGCCGGAGCCGGTCGAGGGGCCCGAGGGCATCCGACTGCCCGACCTGAACGCACCCGGTACCGGCGGCAAGGGCATCGCCGAGTTCGTCGCGGGCTTCGAGACCCAGGCGCGGGAGCACTTCGGCAGTGCCTGGCCCGCGTTGAAGGCCAGGCTGCTGGACGAGGTCGACCTGGGCGCGCTGCACCAGGACCTCAAGGCGCTGATGTCGGGCGAGACCCTGACCTTCGAGGTGGACGGCCTCGTCGGCCCCAAGGCCGTCATCACCCTGAAGAACGCCCGGATCCACACGATCGGGCAGACGGCGGAGCTGCCGGCCACCGAGTTCAACATCGCCACCGGAACGTCCCGCTCGCACGTCCAGCAGGACACCACGAGTACCGGCTGGCAGTTCCCGCTGCCGCTCAGCGCGACCGGGTCGGCCAGGAACGGCGGCGGAGGCGCCGGCGCGGGCGCCGGTACCGGCCGGGACCGGGTGGTGCTGAACGGCGGCGGCGACGAACTGTCGCTGGGCACCAAGGTGAAGACGGCGGCGGTGGTGTTCGAGGGCGAGGCGCGGATCCAGGTCGAGTTCGGTCCCTTCGGCGCCCTGCGGCCCGGCCGGGCCCGTACCGTCGACGCCGGGCTCGGCTTCCGGGTGGTCGTCGACCGGGCGGAGACCACCCCGCCGACCCCGGGCCAGGAGACCCCCGCCCCGCACCCGGACCACGCGCCGCTGCCCCCCGGCACCCTGGTCCCGCACCCGCCGACCGGGATCTGGCACGGCTCGGACGCCTACACCGGCCTGCCCGTGACCACGGTCGTCCGTGACGTGAACAGCGTCGCACCGCTGCACGCCCGGCTGGACGAGATCGGCCGCGCCCAGCTGGGGGCGAAGACGTGGCGCGGGGTCAGGGAGGACGTCCTGCGGGCGTTCTCGCAGGCGGCCGTCGGCGCCCACCTGGTGGGCATGACCCACGAGGTCCCGCTGCGCGGCCCCGCCGTCACGCTCGGCCCGCTGAGCAAGCTCGGCATCGGCGTCACGGCGCACGTCACCTCGCTGACGTACCGGCGGGAGCAGGCGTCGGCGGACCTCAACCCCGTCCGGGAGAGCACCACCTTCGAGTCGAAGCGGCTGCTGAACTCCGACAGCAGGAACGTCTCGGCCCAGGCCTTCGGCAAGGGGCCGGTGCACACCCGCGAGAACGTGCTGGACGGGAACGGCAAGCCGTTCACGGACACCCTCCAGGGCACCGCCACGGTCCAGCACGAGGTGCGCGACCGGGACGGCTGGCGGGGCGGCGCCTCGGCCAAGAGCTACGCGAACGGCAAGTACCGCAGCGCGCAGGTGCTGTACGACGCGACGTTCGAGCTCCGGCTGACGCTGAACGGCAGGCCGCACGGCGAACCGGTCGCGCTGGACGCCGCGTTGAGCATGGAGCAGGCGCACACCGACGCCCGGGAGCGGGCCGACCGGGTCATCGCCAACCCCTTCGACGAGGCGGTGCCCCCGCCCGCCGACGTGCCGCAGCCGCAGCCGCAGCCCGCAGGGCAGGCCCCCGAGCACCTGAACGTCCCCGACAGGCTCGGCCACTCCGACGTGGTGCTCAGCGTCGGCCGGCGCGGCCCGTCCGTCCTGGAGGAGGTCCACCGCGTCCTCGGGACGGCCGGCCCGGTCTCCGCCCACGCGTCGGCCCGGCTCGCCGCCCGGCTGGACGCGGCTGGCCTGACCGCCTCGCTGTCCCGGCTCAGCCGGGGCGGCAGCCTCAAGGTGGCGGTGGACACCGGGAACTGGAAGGGGACGGTGGAGGTCACCGTCGCCCCCCTGGCCCTGCGGCACCGGCGGACGGTGGACGGATTCGAGTTCGAGCTCGGGAGCCAGCAGCGCACCGTCGTCGGCTACAGCTGGGACCGGCTCAGCCGTTGGCGGGGCGGGGTCTCCCTCAAGGGCACCGTCCCGCACGTGAGCATCACCGGCGAGTACGCCCACACCCGGGACAGCGCGCGCGGCCTCACCATCGAGCGCACCGGCGGCACCGGAAGCCGCGGCAAGAGCGTGGAGACCGCCGAACTGTTCGACGGGGACGCCGCGTTCACGGTCCGGTTCGTGCCGGGGCTGCTGCAGCGGTCGCTGGCCGAGGCGACCGCGCAGGCGCCGGTCCTGGTGGCCGCCCCGCACCGCGAGGTGGTCCGGCCCCCGGCCGACGACAACCCGGCGGTCCTGCAGCTCCCGGACAAGCGGCTCGGCTCCTCGGACATCGTCACCCGGGTCCACCTGGAGGCCGAGGACGGAACGGTGCGCACCGGGCCGCAGGCGGTGGCCGACGTGGTCGCCGGACTCCGGCCGAAGGGCCGGGCGGTGCTCGGCCGGGACTGGGAGGGGATGCGGACCCGGCTCCTCGACGCCCTCGACTTCGACAGACTGCACCCGCTGCTGAAGCCCATGACGTCGGGCCACGAGATCGTCCTGACGCACGGCCGCAGCACGGTGCGGATCACCGCCTCGGTGGACCGGATGACCAAGTCCGGCGACGCGCCCCAGGTCGAGTTCAACATCGGTGCCAGTGCCCAGACCGCCTTCACCAGCTCCGAGGCCGGCACCAACTCCGGCAGCGGGCACGCCGACTCGCTCGGGCTCACCGTGCTGGGGACCGTGGGCACGGGCGTGTCCGCCGTGATCGGCGGCGGCGCCACCCACACCCGGCGCACGGACGCACTGGAGTACGGCCGGGACGTCCTGGTGACCGGAACGGCCGTCAAGACCAAGCTCGCCGCCGAGGCGCACCGGGCCACGATCCGGCTGTCGGTGGTGATGGAGCGGCG
This sequence comes from Kitasatospora sp. NPDC005856, assembly GCF_040629945.1. Taxonomy (NCBI): domain Bacteria; kingdom Bacillati; phylum Actinomycetota; class Actinomycetes; order Kitasatosporales; family Streptomycetaceae; genus Kitasatospora; species Kitasatospora sp. NPDC005856. The sequence continues at coordinate 15,830 of NZ_JBEXWT010000019.1, forward strand.
TCCCGCGGTTCCGCTGCCCCTGGACGCCCGGCCGGTGCCGACCGTCCCCGAATCCGCCCGCTCCAGGACGCAGGCGGTCCTCCACAACCTGGCCGAGACCGGGAACGCGGTCGTCCCGCAGTGGCGGCTGCGCCGGACGGTCGCGGAGGCCGTCATCCACGCCGACGTGCTGACCGAGACCGCCCGCGCCACCGCGGACGCCACCGGGCCCGGGCAGCGGCGCGGCCCCTCCCTCCCGCGCGACCTGCGGGTGCCGCCGGCGGAGGTCTTCACCACGGGCCTGCGCCCGGGCGACGTGCTGCGCTGGGTCGGCGACACCGCGGGCCTGCGGAGCCTCCTGCGGACCGAGGGGCCGCGCTTCTTCGGCGGGGGCACCTGGAAGCGGCTGGAGCCCGTCGTCACCGCGGGCCTGAGCCACGCCCAGCTCTCCTCCCTGCTGGCCCCGGCGGTCGGCGCCCACCCGGGAGCCGGCGCGGCGGTCGGCCCGCAGCGGGCGATCGGCACCCCGTCCTCGGGCCGTCGCTGGTTCGTCGACGACGCGGAGGTGACGGTCAAGGCCTCCCTCGTCCAGCTGGAGCACCACGGCGACAGCACCGGGGCGGCGCTGAGCCCGGCGAACGAGTCGGGCGGCGGCAACCGGAGCACGCAGCTGACCGGCCGGCAGTGGAACCTGCGCGGCCAGGTCGGCGCCCAGGCCGACCTCGGGGCCCTGGTCGAGGGCACCGGTTCGCTGCTGCTCGGGGGCGCCTACCGCCGGCGGACGGGCACCGTCACGGACGCCGGCGGCCGGTACGTGGCCAACGCCAAGGCGAACACGCCGATGGCCCGCTACACGGGCTACGTCCGGTTCGAACTGGCCTTCCACAAGGGCGGCGACCCGGCCGACCAGGGCTCCGGCAGCAACCGGTCGCTGTCCGGCCTGCTGCCGGTCGAGCTGGAGATCCCGCACGCCGACACCAAGGCCGGCGTCTCGCCCGCGGACCACTGGACGCAGTTCACGTCCGAGCACCCGGACGGCCTGACCGTCCCGCGGCGCCCGGTCGGAATCCAGGTGGCACGCGCCCTGACCCCGCACCACGAGGGGGGCGTCCGCGTCCTGCGGGACCCGCTCGCCGACCACGCCACGCACGAGAACCTGGAGCGGAGCGTGCGGTCGATCGAGGAGGACCCGCGCTACTTCACCATCGCCTACCACGCCGTCACGGAGAACGGAGCGCCGGGCTGGAACGGCTGGCCCCTGCACCCGGACGACCTGGCCCAGTCGCTCGCGGAGCTCCACACCACCGGCGAGTGGGACGGCCGCCCGCTGCGGTTCGTCGCCTGCGACGCCCAGGAGTACGTCACCCAGGTGCTGCGGTCCCTGCGCGAGCGGCTTCCCGAGGTGGAACTGCAGGCGTACGTCGGGAACGGCAAGCTCTGGGTGGTCCCGGACCAGGGCCGCACCCACCTGGTGGTCGGCTCGCGGGTCGGCTGGGACGCCTCGGGCCGGCCCCGGCTGGAGGCGGGCGGGCAGTGGCTCCACCTGAGGCTGCCCGTGGAGGGCGCCGGAGCGCACACCCCGACCGTCGACGGCGGCGCGGGCGTCCACGCCCCGCCTCCGGCCCACGGGCCGGTCGTGGAGGTCGTCGAGGTCCACGGCCCGCAGCTGCACGACCCGCAGCCGCTCGCCGAGGCCACGGCGCAGCACCCGGTCGTCGACCAGCGGGACCTCCAGCCCCTCGGCGTCCCCAAGCAGGCGCTCCACGCGACCCCGGAACACCGGCGGCGCGCCGAGGAGTTCGAGGCACGGCTGGGTGCCCACGCCTTCGCGCACCCCCAGGCGCAGGCCGCGGCCCGCAACGCCGTCCAGCGGCTCTACGACGCCCTGCGGGCCGCCCACCCCGAGACCCCGGAGGGGGAGCTCTACCAGGTCTTCCTCAACACCGACAGGAAGCCGGACGAGGGCTCCGCCGGGCAGGTCGGCGAACAGCTCAGCCTGGCGGAGTTCCGCACGATGATGCGGACCGGCAACACCCGGGAACTGCTGACCGCGTTCTACAACGCGGCCTACGTCAAGGACTCCCCGTTCGGCCTCAAGCAGGTGCTCCAGCGGATGCTGGAGTCCCCCGACCCCACGGCGACGGCCGAGGCGATGGGGCTGGACCTGCGCGAGCTGGCGGCTCAGCGGGACTTCCTCCGGAGCGGGACCCGCTCCGTGCTGGAGGTCCTGCCCGGCCTCAACACCATGTTCGCCAAGGACCACTTCGGCACGGGCACCGTCATCAAGCAGGGCGCGGAACCGCTCAAGGCCGGTGCCGAGTACCTGGCCAGCCTGAAGGCCCGCCAGGTCCGTGAGCCGGTGCCGCCGAACGACCTGACGGCGCGGGGCCTCCAGGACCGCGGCATGCCGCTGAGCCCCCGGGAACTGGCGTACCAGCAGGGCGTCGGCGACGGAGCGGCGCTGACGTGGAAGCCCGGCCGGGCGCACTACATGCTCAACGAGAAGTCCGCCTGGTACGGCGAGGCCCACCGCGACAAGGGCATGCCGCTCAGCACCGGCATCTCGGCCACCACGGCGAAGATGCTGAACGCCTTCCGACTGCTCAAGGTCGTGGACAGCGCACCGCAGGACATGCTGCTGGCCCTCACCGGCTGGATGCTGCCGCTGGGCGACCACTCGCTGTACGAGATCCTCAAGGGCGCGCAGCTGCTGGACGAACTGCCCCCGCTCCCGCCGAACGCGCTGGACGACGTCTCGACGCTGTACCAGCACATCCCGGGCATCCCGCAGCACCAGGTGCGCGCCCTGCTGGGCGAGGACGGCATGCTGCCCCACGAGGCCGCCTACCACGACCTGCTCCACAAGCCGCGTGCCGAGGGCGGCTGGCGGGACGACGTGGTGGAGAACGCGCAGCGCAACCGCGACGGGTTCACGGTGGCCGCGAACGACCCGACCAGGGCCTCGCGGGTCGTGGCCGATTGGCTGGGCCGCAACCCGCTGAGCGCGCGGGAGGTGCTCGACCGGCTGACCCCCGCGCACTTCGACGCGCTGGCCGTCTACACCGGCCCCGCCTACGCGCTGATCAACGTGGCCCTGAGGTTCGGTCCGCTCACCCGGCAGCGGGCCCTGGAGGTCCAGATCACGGGGCTGCTGCGCACACCGGACCCGGCCCGCCTGCCGTCGATCCTCAAGCACGACCAGGTGCTCGCACCACTGCTCACCAAGCTGCCCCGCAACCGCACCGCCGACGACTGGAAGGCCCTGAAGAGTGCCGTGAAGGAGCGGCTCCCGCAGATCGAGCGCGAGCTGATCGCCCACGCGGAACTGATCTCCGAGTCGCTCGCCAAGCTCCCCCCGTACTCCGGCGAGCTCTGGCGCGGCGACCGGGTCGTCGGCCTGCCGGGACCGGTCGGCAGGCGGCTGTCGCCCTCCTACGGGGGAGAGACCTTCAGCAACCCCGACTTCGTGAGCACCAGCATGCACCGCCAGACGGCGATGATGTTCATGCAGACCCGCACCGAACTCCCGCTCACCTACCGCGCCCTGCTGCACTTCTCCGTGCGCGGCGGCGGCAGCGCCTTCGACATCCAGCCGTTCTCGGACAAGCAGGGCGAGGCCGAGGTCCTGATCCGGCCCGGCAGCACCTTCGACCTCGGCGGGCGGCAACTCCTCGAATCCCCTCTGCGGGAGCCGTACGTGCAGATCGAGGCCACCGAGCGGACCACGCCCTCGCCGTTCCCGAAGACGGGCGACGCCGACCAGCGGCTGCACGACGCCCTGGCCCGGCTCGCCAACGTCCCCGAGCTGCGCACCCACGACGACCTGTGGCCACTGGCCGAGTACATCGGAGCGGACCACGGGCGCCCGCTCGCCGGGCGGGTCAGCGACCTGGTCGCGGGGGAGGCGGCCCGCCGCGAGGCGAGCATGAACGCCTGGCGCACCGCCAAGCTCGCCCAGGAACTGCAACAGGGCACCGAGCGGATCACCCTGGCGCACCTCACCAGGCTGCGCCGCACCGCCGACCTCGTCCGCGAGGCCCTGCACCGGCCGGCCGACCACCAGGTGACCAGGGCGGACCTGGTCGACCACGTCCGGACGCTGAAGGGCGAGGGAGGCGGTGAGGTCGACGCGGGTGACCTGAGGACCCTGGTCGACGTGGTCGACGAGCTCAAGCGCCCCGGCCGCGCGGTGGCCGTCGCCGAGGTCGAGCGGCGCTGGCGCGACCCCGGGTACGAACCCGCCCCCGACCTGACCGTGCTGCAGTCCCAGGAGCTGTACTGGGTCGGCGACCGGCACACCGACTGGCAGACGCTCACCGAGTCGGTCTTCCCGAACCTCCCGCACGCGGACGACTACCTCACCCTGGCCATGCACACCGCCGACGGCGTGCCCGTGATGGGCCATGTCGTGGTCGCCCCGGCGGACGTCGCGGGCGGGCTGCTCAAGCTCTACGACGAGGACGGCTGGGACGGCGAGAAGCCGGTGCGCTTCGTCGCCTGCGACCTCAACATCCGGCCGGACCGCGAGTACGTGCGCGAGGTCATGGAGCACGTGTGGGCCCGGCTGCCCAAGGCCGTGGCCTACGCCGCCGACGGCCAGGTCTGGTTCGTCCCGCCGGCTCCCGCGGGCGGCACGGCGGGCGACGGCCGGGGCCACCTGGTGGTCACCTCCGGCGTCGGGATGGACGCGCACGGCCGTCCGGTGATCGTCCGCGGCGGCAACTGGCAGCGCATCGCCCAGGACGGGACCGTGGACCTCGGTGCCTACCTGAACGACGACGGCAGGGCGGTGTACCCGGAGGCCGACCAGGGAGACGTCCACGGCGGGATCGACGGAGCGGTGAAGTTCGGAGTCGACACGCCGCTCGACACCGGCACGCCGCTCGACCAGCAGCTCCCCCCCGGCGACGGCTCCCCGCCCGTCGTGCTCCCCGGTGACCAGCCGCCGCCCACGGCAGCGGACGTACGGCACGTGATCTTCGACGAGCCGCGGTACCGGCACCACGCGGAGGCCTTCGACCGGGAGCTCGGAGCGTGGACGGCGGGCGACCCCCGGGTGATCGACCGGGCCCGTGCGGCGCTGCGCCGCATCGCCGAGGCCACCGGGGCGGAGGGCACCGCCCACCTCGTCACCGGCGGGAGCCTGCACGAGGTGATGCGGGAGTTCCACCGGCTGGCCCGCGACGAGCGCTTCCGGCTCGACGATTCCGAGGCCCTGCGGGCCGACGCCGTCCGGCAGGCGAACCTGCGGGAGCTGGGGATCAGGACGGCGGACGGCGCGGCCTCCCGGGTCGCGGCCGAGGCCATGCAGGCGTACCGGCTCCTCGGGCAGGGCGACCACGACCTGTTCGCCCGGGCGCTGTACGGCTGGTTGCTGACGGGCGGGGAGCACTCGCTGCACGAGGTGGTGGCGGGCATGCGGCTCGCCGGCGCCTTCCCCGGCCACCGCTACGCCGACGGCGCCGAGCTGTACCGGAACGTGCCCGGGGTCCCGCCGGCGGAGCTGCGCCCGCCGGTGGAGGGCTGGGACGGGCCGGTCAGGCCGGCCTTCGACCACCCGGCACCGGCGGAGCTGACGGCCGGACTGCCGCACGAGCGCACATACCTGGAGTGGGCCCTCACCTCGAAGGAGGTGAACGACACGGTCCTGGAGGAGACGCGGCGGCGCTGGGAGTCGCTGACCGAGACCAACCCGGACGAGGGACTCGGGGCGCCCCCGTACCTGCAGTGGATGGCCCGCAACGGCGTCGCGAGGGCGACGGACGTGACCGACCTGCTGGGCCCGGCGCACTTCGTGGCGCTGTACACCTACACCGGCCCGGCCTACTCGCTGATCAACGTGCTGCTCAAGCACCCGGGCGCCGATGCCGTCCCCGCGCTCCGCGGGAAGATCGCGGCGTTGATCGCCAAGCACTACCGGGACCCGGGCACCGCGCTGCCCGGGTCGATCACCGGGATCCCCGAACTGCACGAGGGCATGCGGGCGAGGACCGAACCGTGGAGTCTCGTCGACTCCCTGACCGCCGATCAACTGACGGGCATCCAGCGGGAGATGCAGCTGCACAGCCACCTGCTGGCGGACGCGCTGCGGCTGCTGCCCGCGGCGAGGGGGACGCTGTTCCGCGGCGACGGCACCCTGGAGGACCCGATGCGGCCGACCGGCCGGCCCGCCGGGCCCGAGTACGGCGGCGACGTCATCCAGCACCGGACGTTCGCGAGCTTCAGCACCAACGAGAGCACCTCGCTGGGCTTCCTGAAGAAGTACGACGGCGAGGACGAGTACCGGGTGCTGCTGGAGCTGGAGGCGACCGGCCTCAACGGCCGCGACATCGCGCCGTTCTCCTCGCACATGGAGGAGGAAGAGGTCCTCTTCCTGCCCGGGGCCCGGATGCGGGTCACCGAGCGCACGCCGACGCTGACCGAGGACGGCGTCACGTACGTCCGCCTCAGGGCCCGGGAGTCGGCGTCCGAGGAGACGGACAACACGGCCGTCGTGCCGCCGCCCCGGCGCACCGGCGACGAGCCCGCCACGGACCTCACCGAGGAGACCGGGCCGGGCTCCGGCGGGGTGCGGCTGGCGGACGGGCGGACCGTCCCCGACGAGCTGCTGCTCACCCGAACCATCACCGACGCCACCGGCCGGGAGACCGGGCAGGCGCTCTTCGACGAGGCCGACTGGGCGAAGCGGTCGACGCTGTACCCCGAGCTGAGCGAGGTCACGAGCTTCGTGCCGCGCTCCGCCGAAGGCTTCGCGACCGGAGTGCCGCAGCAGGTGCCGTGGGACGGGAAGCACACCTACTTCTTCGCCGCGCACGCCCGTTCGGAGGGATTCGACCTCCCGCTGACCGACGGCACCAAGGCCCACGGGGTCACCGGCACCGAGGTCGGCGCCCTGCTCAAGCGCCGGCTCGCCGACCTCGCGCTGAAGGCGGCCGACGCGCACCTGGACGTGAACGCCGACGCGAACCGGAACGCCGACGCGGACGGCGGCGCGAGCCGCGGGCCGGCCTCGATCACGCTGCTCGGCTGCGAGTCCGCCGCGCAGGCCCAGGCCGTCGCGCGGCAGACCGGACTGCCGGTCCACGCGCCGACCGGCCGCACCGGCGTCAGCGGCAGGCCGGGCGGCCCCGACGGTCCGTCGACCGTGAGCGTCTACGTCAAGCCGGGCCCGGACGGGTCGGCCGGGCTGTTCCGGACCTTCCACCCGGACCCGGCCGGCGACACCCCGGGCGGGACGCCCCCGCCGCGCGACCCGGCGGCCGGCCGGCTCGAACGGCCGGCGCCGGTGGAACACGCGCTGGACAACACGGGGAACGGCGAGGGGTCCTCGCAGTCCTCCGGCCCCGAGATCCGCCACGAGAACGGGGTGGAGATCCACCGCTACGCGACCGGGGAGGAGGTCCACTTCCTCCCGGACCGGGAGGTCCACCACCTGGCGGACCGGGAGGTCCATTACCTCACCGACGGGACGGAGATCCAGCGCTTCGCGGACCGGGAGATCCACTTCCTCCCGGACAGCGAGGTCCACTACCTGGCGGACCGGGAGGTCCACTACCTCACCGACGGGCGGCAGATCCACCGCTTCCAGGACGGGACGGAGATCCACCGCTTCCCCGGCGGCGGGGAGACCCGCTACTTCGCGGACGGCCGGGTGGACACCCACGACGCCGAGGGCCGGCTGGTCGAGCGCTACCGCGCGCCGGAGGACCACCACCAGGGGCCCGACCTGCGCCCGATGGAGGTCGTCCTCGACGAGCGGAACGTCCACCTGGACACCGAGTTCGGCGCGCCCGAGGTCCCGCTGGTGCCGAGGGACGACGTCCCGCACGCCGCCGCGCAGGAGCCCCCGAACCCGGTCGCGACGAGCCGGTATGTTGACCTGGACGCGCTGCGGGAGGCCCAGTCCGTGCCCCTCATGTGGCGGTACGACTCCGGCCACCTGTACCGGTGGGAGCGGAGCCGGTCCGACATGGTCGACTACCCCGAGGTCTTCGAGGGCGGAATGCGGCCGAGGCAGGAGGACCGCTATCCCGACCTCCAGGACTACGTGGGGAGCAACGAGGCCTCGGCCCTCGTGAGCACGACACGCTCCCGCACGGCCCAGCACGTCGACTGGGGGACCTGGCACCGCTACGTGATCGACGCACCGGGAGGCATCGACGTCCGCGAGACCCTGAACCGTCCGGGCCTCTCGGAGGAGGAACAGGAGGTCGCGTTCCCCGGGGGCATCGACGGCCGGTACATCGTCGGCGTCGAACTCGTGCGCGGCACCGAACTGGACCACGAGAGCGGCCGGTACGTGGAATCGGTCGAGTTCGTCCCGAACGAGGACTACCGGCCGGACCACCGGACCCCGGAGCAGACCGCGGCGATGGGGCTGACGGAGCCCGCCGCGGAAGCGGACGGGCACCCGGGCGGGCACGTCGGAGACCACACGGCCGACGACATCGAAAGCGTCCTGAACGGCCTGGGCGGGCTGAACATCGTGAACGGCGACGACTCCTCGGTGGGGTCCGACTCCGACAACAGCGCGGCGCCGCCGGGAGGCTGGCACCACCAGCTCCCGGAGCACGACCCGGAGGTCTGGGCCGATCCGTCCGGCTGGGCCCTGGCGGGCATCGACGGCACCCAGGCCGCCGACCTGTTCTGGCGCGACGGCGGCTGGACCATGACCACGGCGGAGTTCGACGCGATGCCGCGGGCGTTCCGGGAGCGCCTCGCGCAACTGGAGCTCTTCGGGACCGACCAGCAGAGGCTCGGCCGCGACGCCTACTACGACCGGCACGGGCTCGAACCGATGGCGGAGCTCGTCCGCGGGCTGAGCGACGAGGAACGCGGGGCACTGGAGTTCTACACGGCTCCGAGCGAGACCGGGGACGGCGAGGTCGCCGAGCAGTTCTCGTACTACGAGGTCAAGCAGATCCGGTGGCAGCTGACCATGGCGGGTCAGGACCACACCGCGCTGCCCCCGGGCCCGATGCGGGAGGTCATCGGGAACCTCGACAGCTCCATCGAGCAGAGCCCGGTGACGGGGGACCTCGTGGTGAGCAGGGGAGCGCCGTACGTCGGACCGGGGCTGCACCCGGGCACCCTGGAGGTGGTCCAGGTCGTCACCGAGCCCACGTACGTCTCGGTCTCGGCGGGCAGCCGGCTGCACGGGGCCTTCGGCCAACGGCTCATCCGGCTGTACCTGATGCTGCCCGACCGGACACCGGGGGCGTTCCTCCGGGAGGTCTCGCACAGCCCGGCCGAGAACGAGATCCTGCTCGGCGCCGGACTGCGCTGGCGGCCGGTCCGGATCATCCCCCCGGAACACCCCCTGCAGCAGGAGACCCTGGACGGTGGGGAGGCGGACGTGCCCCCGGAGAGCCAGTGGATCGTCTACGGCAGGGTGGAGCCGCCGGACGACGACGCCGACGAGGACTTCGAGCCGATGGGGGACGAAACGGCGGAGCAGTTCGCCCCGAACCCCGACTACGGTCTGACCGACGACTGACAGCCACCAGACAGCGAGGACCGCGATGACCGCTCCCGGACAGGGCCACGACGAACCGACGGCCGACACGCCGCCACCCGACGGGGCGCCGGTGCCCGAGCGCATCCTGGCCGCCGCCCGGGCCGCGCCGGGGCAGTGGATCGGACTGGTCGACCCGAACTGGCAGGGCGAGGGGCAGCCACCGGACTGGGCGGTGATCGGCCGGTGGCGTGCGGGCGAGGACGGCTCCGTCGAGGAGTTCGCACCGAACGCGGAGTACCGCCCGTCGCCGCTGGCACGCGAGTGGCCCGCACCGACCGACCCGGTCGATGCCGCCGTCCAGCTGGCCGCGACCGGGTACGGGCCGGGCGACGACGTCTACCGCGCGCTCGCCTCGGCCCGGGTCGCCGTGCTGCTGGACGAGTTCGGCACCGTCGGCGGCTTCGGACTCCCGGACGGCGAACCGGCGGTGGTCGTGTTCTCCGCGCGCTCCTGGCTGGAGGCCGCGGGAAGCCCCGGGCACGCGGTGGTCGGCCCCGGCACGCTGCTGGAACGGCTGCCCCCCGGCCTCGGGATCGTCGTCAACCCGGGGGCCCCGGCCGCGATGAGGCTGGAGCCCGGCTCCCTGTGGGCGGCCCTCGACGCCCGGGAGCGGGCCGGCGACCGGGGCGGCCCGCTCCGCCCGTTCGGCTGAGCCGGTCCGCTGTGCCCGTTCGGCCGTGCCGGCCCGCCACGGGGCGGGCAGCGGAAGGGCCCGCCACCGGGGACGGTGACGGGCCCGCGGATCCCCGCCCGGCTCAGCCGCCCAGGCCGCGCAGGGTGTGGTAGACGCCGCAGGCCTGCAGGGCCAGCGGCAGCAGGGCCAGCGCGCTGAGGGTGTGCAGGATGTCCGCGATGCGGCCCCAGTAGGGGAGCAGGCGGCGGCCGGGCACCGTCCAGGCGGCGACCAGGAGGGCGGCGGTCAGCGCCAGCAGGGCGCCGAGCAGTTCCAGGCGGTCGAGGGTGGAGGCGCCGGTGGCGGCGCGGGCGACCAGGACCAGGCCGCCGAGGACGCCGGGCAGCAGCACGGCCAGACGCTGGCGGATGCTGCCGACGGCCCGTCCGTGCAGCAGGAGCAGCAGGCTCAGCGCGCCGGCCTCGGCCGGGCCGGCCCAGCCGTCGGAGAAGGGCAGGACGGTCAGGCAGACGGCGCAGACGGCACCGATCGCGGTGTGCAGGGCCATCAGGTAGTCGTCGGCGACCAGGGCGCGGGGCAGCACGGCGGCGGCCGGGACCGGCTCGATGTTCTCCTGGAGCTCGTCCGCGTTGCGCGGCAGCATCGGCAGCCGCAGCCCGGACAGCCGGAAGGCCAGCGAGGGCACGAAGGCACCGACCAGGACGGCCACCACCGCGACCACCGCGACCAGCTGGGCGAGCGTCATCCCGGCGAGCACCAGCACGCCCGACACCACCCCGAGCAGCGCGACCAGCGCCACCCCGAGGAACAGCGGCGCCGCCGCCCCCACCGCCGCCACGGCCAGCACCGCCGCCCCGGCCCCCGCCGAGGAGGCCGCCAGGATCCGGGCGCCGAGCAGCTCGCCCCCACCGCCCCCGCCGGACCCGCCCGGCCCGTGGGGCAGCAGCAGCGCGGCGAGCGCCAGGTACGGGACGGCGGCGGCGCCCAGCGCGGCACCCGCGCCCGCGTCGGCCATCGCCCGGGAGGCGCTGGCCGCGCCGAGCAGCAGCAGGACGGCGACCGCCGCGGCGGCCGTCTCGCGCGGGGCGGCCGGGCCGGGCAGGGCGAGCAGCACCCAGCCGGCCGCGAGCGCCGTCAGCGCCAGGGCCAGCGACAGGACACGGGTGAGGGCCGGGCGCCAGGTGTCGCCGCGCTCGTTCACGCCGGTGGCGACGCCGTCCACCAGGTCGTCGAAGTGCACCTCCGGCAGGGCCTCGTGGCGGGCCCGCAGGTACAGCGCGTCGCCGTCGTGCAGGCCGAGCACCTCGGGGGTGCGCTCCTCGTCCAGGGGCTCCTCGCCGAGCCGCTGGAGCACCCAGCCGCCGTGCTCCAGACCCTCCTCGGCGAGTTCGGCGCCGGCGTGCCCGAGGACGGCGGGCAGCAGGTCGGCCAGGGGCACGTCGGCGGGGACGGCCAGCTCGAAGGCCGTCCCCGGCGCGTGGAACCTCAATCGGCACAGTCCTGCCACGACACTGCTGCTCACGCCGGTCCTCCGGTTCGCTGGGGGTGGTCCGCTTCTCCGCCCGGATGAACGGCCTGCCCGGCGCGCCGCGTTCAACCGGCGTGCCGCGGCCGGCCGGCGCGTCGCCGTCGGAACCCCCACCGCTGAACCTCCGGTGCCGCGCCGTCCGTCAGCCAGAGGGAACGGCCGTGGTGAGAAGGAGCCCTGAGTGAGCGTGGAGCTGATCAACCGGACGCCCCGGCGTCCGGGGCCCGAGATGCCGGACGGCGAGATCCAGCTCCAGGAACCACCGGGCCTGCCGGAGAAGCAGAGCGGCATGGCCGGCGTGATCAGCATGGCGCCGATGGCGCTCGGCTCGCTGTCGATGGTGTTCATGTTCCTGCACCCGGGCGGGGGCGAGGGCAGCGGTGGCATGCTCAGCTACGTCGCGATGGGCATGATGGCGCTGTCCGCCGCCGGGATGCTGGTCACCCAGCTGATCCGCGGCTCCAGCGACCGCAAGCAGCAGCTGCGCGCCGAGCGCCGCGACTACCTGCGCTACCTCTCCCAGATGCGCCGTCAGGTGCGCCGCTCGATCGACGCCCAGCGCAAGGCCCTGGCCTGGCGGCACCCGGCCCCGGACGAACTGGCCTCGCTGGTCGGCACCAGCCGGCTGTGGGAGCGACGGGCCGCCCACCCCGACTTCAGCGACGTCCGGATCGCGCTCGGCTCCCAGCGCCTGGCCACCCCGCTCGCGCCGCTGGCCACCAAGCCGGTGGAGGACCTGGAGCCGCTCTGCGCCCACGCGCTGCGCCGCTTCATCCACGCCTACGGCACGCTCGCCGACCAGCCGATGGCGATCCACCTGCGCGGCTTCGCCCACCTGCTGCTGCGCTCCGACGACCCGGAGGCCGCCCGCTCGCTGGTGCGGGCGGTGCTGGCCCAGCTGGCCGTGGTGCACGGCCCGGACGAGCTGTGCCTCGCCGTCGTCACCGACCCCGAGCGGCGGGCCGAGTGGGAGTGGGCCAAGTGGCTGCCGCACGCCCTGCACCCGACCGACACCGACGGCGCGGGCCCGGTCCGGCTGGTGGCCGGCAGCCTCGGCGAGGTCGAGCAGCTGCTCGGCGAGGAGTTCACCGGCCGTCCCGGCTTCGAGCCGGACGCCGTGCCCGCCCGGGACGAGCCGTTCACTGTCCTGGTCCTGGACGGCCCCGGCGCCCACTCCGGCAGCCGCGCCGCGCTGACCGGCTACCGCAACGCCGTCCTGATCGACCTCTCCGACTCCCTGGAGTGGCGCGCGGCCCGCACCACCCTGCGGCTGCGGATCGACGACGCCCGGCTCACCATGGTCGGCGCCGACCGCAACCGCAAGGACGTCGTCACCGACCTCGGCCGCCCCGACGCCCTCTCCCTGCCCGCGGCGACCCGCCTCGCCGCCCGGCTCGCCCGCTACCGGATCGCCGACGGCGTCGACGCCGCCGAACCGCTCGCCACCGACTTCGACCTCACCGCCCTGCTCGGCATCCCCGACCTGCACGCCCACGACGTCGAGGCTCTCTGGGCGCAGCGCGGCATCCCGCAGCGGATGCGCGTCCCGCTCGGCCTCGGCCCGGACGGCCGGCCCGTCGACCTGGACCTCAAGGAGTCCGCCCAGGGCGGCATGGGCCCGCACGGCATGCTGATCGGCGCCACCGGCTCCGGCAAGTCCGAGCTGCTGCGCACCCTGGTGCTGGCGCTCGCCGTCACCCACTCCTCCGAGGTGCTCAACTTCGTCCTGGTCGACTTCAAGGGCGGCGCCACCTTCCTGGGACTGGACACCCTCCCGCACACCTCCGCCGTGATCACCAACCTCGCCGACGAGGCCGCCCTGGTGGACCGGATGCGCGACGCCCTGCACGGCGAACTCGTCCGCCGCCAGGAGGTGCTGCGCGAGGCCGGGTACGCCTCGCTGCTGGACTACGAGACGGCGCGCGCCGCCGGCACCCCGCTGCGCCCACTGCCCACGCTCTTCGTGGTGGTCGACGAGTTCAGCGAACTGCTCTCCGCCCACCGGGACTTCATGGAGCTCTTCGTGATGATCGGCCGGCTCGGCCGTTCCCTCGGGGTCCACCTGCTGCTCGCCTCGCAGCGCCTCGACGAGGGCCGGATGTCCGCGCTGGAGTCCCACCTGTCCTACCGGATCGGTCTGCGCACCTTCTCGGCGATGGAGAGCCGCGGGGTGCTCGGCGTCCCCGACGCCTACCAGCTGCCCTCCCAGCCCGGCAACGGCTTCCTGCGCAGCGACATCTCCACCCTCAGCCGGTTCAAGGCCGCCTACGTCTCCGGCCCGTACCGGCCCAAGCGCCGCGCCGGCCAGCAGGCGGCCATCGCCGGGCAGGTCGTCGCGTACGGCACCGAGTACGTGATGCCCCGGCAGCGGCCGGCGGCGGAGACCGAGCCGCAGGAGGAGCAGCCCTCGGCCGGCTCGCTGCTGGAGGTGGCGGCCGGGCGGCTGCGGGACGCCGGGCCGCCCGCACACCGGGTCTGGCTGCCGCCGCTGGACGTCCCGCCCACCCTCGACGAGCTGCTGCCGCCGTTGGTCCCGCACCCCGAGCGCGGCCTCACCACCGAGGACGACGCCCGCCACGGCGTCCTCGGCCTGCCGGTCGGCGTGGTCGACCGCCCCTTCCACCAGCTGCGCGACCTGCTCACCGCCGACCTCTCCGGCGCCGGCGGCCACGTCGGTATCGCCGGGGCCCCGCAGAGCGGCAAGAGCACCCTGCTGCGCGCCCTGATCACCGGCCTGGCGCTCACCCACACCCCGCGCGAAGTCCAGTTCTACTGCCTGGACTTCGGTGGTGGCACGCTCTCCGCGCTGCGCGGCCTGCCGCACGTCGGCGGGGTCACCGGCCGGCACGACGGCGAGCGGGTGCTGCGGACCGTGGCGGAGGTCAACGGGATCATCACCCGCCGGGAGCAGTACTTCGCCGAGCTGGGCATCGACTCCGTCGCGTCCTTCCGCCGCCGCCGGGCCGCGGGCGAGCTGCCCGACGAGGCGCACGGCGACGTCTTCCTGGTGATCGACGGCTGGAACACCCTGCGCCAGGAGTTCAACGACCTGGTCCAGGTGCTCACGCTCGTGTCCCAGCGCGGTCTCAACTACGGCGTCCACCTGGTCATCGCCACCACCCGCTGGGGCGAGGTCAGCAGCGGTCTGCGCGACCAGCTCCAGACCCGCTTCGAGCTGCGCCTCGGCGACTCCGTCGATTCCGTGATCAACATGCGGGCCGCCGCCAAGGTGCCCAAGCTGCCCGGCCGCGGCCTCACCGACGAGCAGCTGCACTTCCTCACCGCCCTGCCCCGGATCGACGGCTCCGGGCGCACCGACGACCTCGGCGAGGGCGTCGCCGACCTGGTCGACGCGGTCGCCGCGCACTGGACGGGGCCGCGCGCCCCCGAGGTCCGGATGCTGCCACTCACCCTGGACGCGGCCCGGCTGCCCGCCCCCGAGGGCCGGCTGCGGGTGCCGATCGGCCTGGAGGAGACCGAGGTCGCGCCGCTCTGGCACGACTTCGAGGAGAACCCGCACCTGCTGGTCGTCGGCGACAGCGAAGCCGGCAAGACCAACCTGCTGCGGCTGATGATCAAGGCCATCACCACCGCCTACACCCCGGCGGAGGCGCGGATCATGGTGGTCGACTACCGGCGCGGCCTGTACGACGCGGTGCCGGAGGAGTACCGCCTCGGGTACGCGGTGGCCGTCGACAAGCTCCGCCAGATCGTGGACGGCGCGTCCCGGGCGATGAAGAACCGCATCCCGACCGCCGACATCACCCCCGCCCGGCTCAGGCTGCGCGACTGGTGGACCGGCCCCGAGCTGTTCATCCTCGTCGACGACTACGACCTGGTCGGCTCCAGCAGCGGCGCCCACCCCTTCGCGGCCCTGCTCGAGGACCTCTCCCAGGGCGCCGAGATCGGCCTCCACCTGGTCGTCGCCCGCGGCGCCAACGGCATCGGCCGGTCCCTGGGCGACCCGCTGATCCGCAAGCTCCAGGAGGTCAACTCGCCGACCCTGCTGATGTCCTGCCCGCCGTCGGAGGGCTACCTGTTCGGCAACCTCAAGCCCCGCCAGTTCCCGGCCGGGCGCGGACTGTACATCACCCGGCGCCGGACGGTGCAGGTGCAGACCGGGCAGCTGGCGGAGGAGGAGTGATGGGCGCCTCGACGCTGCGGGCGCTCGGCCCGCACTACGTGATCGCCCCGCCCGGCGCGGAGGCGGACGGGCTGGCCGAGGCGCTGGCGCCGGTGCCGACCGAGCCGAGGGCACTGTTGCTGCTCGCCGCCGCCGCGGACGCGGCGCCCGTGCTGCTCGCCTCGCTGGACGAGCTCGCCCGGGCCGCGCGCGAGCGCGACGCCGAGGTGCTGGTGCTGGCCGCCTCCGGGCTGGCGGCGCTCGGCCCGGACGGCCGCCGGCCCGCCGAACTGCTCGCCCGGCGCTGCGGGTTGACGGTCGTGGCGCCGGACGCGGTGGTCAGCATCGAGGCGGACGGCACCCTGCCGGCGGTGAACGGCACGTGGTGGCGCTGCCGACCCGGCGGGGGAGCGGAGCCGCTCGGCGGGCGCTGGCCCGCCGCCGCGACCCTCACCCCGCTGGCCGCCGGGGTGTTCCGGGTCACCGAGGCGGCGGTGGGGCCGGTCCGGCCCGCCGTGCTGGACCAGGCCGCCGCACCACCGGACGGGCTGCTGCTGATCCTCGGCGATCCGGCCGGGCCGCTGCCCAGCGGGGCCCAACTGGCCAACGCGGCGGTGCGGTTGCAGGAGGCGACCGGGCGGGTGGAGCGGCTCGTGCTGAGCGCACCGTGGGCCGATCCGGTCGAACTCATCGAACTGGCAGCCGTGTTGGCGGCCTCGCTCGGGCAGGAGGTGCGGGCTTCGATCGGTGTGCCGGTGGGCACGGCGGGGGCGGCCGGGGCAGGCCCGCGGACCGTCCACGTGGCGCCGGACGGCGGCGAGGGCTGGGAGCCGTACCTCACCGAGCTGGTCGCCCGCCCGAGCGAGCGCACCGTCACCGCCGTCGGCTGGCGCACCCGCCCCGACCTGCCCCCGGCGCCCGGGACGGCCCGCTACCCGGCCTTCCCCGGCTGGGAGTTGGAGGCGGTGGCGGCCGGTCTGTGGCTGCGTCCGGCCGTCACCGCGGACCGCGGCCCCCGACTGCGTCGGCCGGACCCGGCGCGGCCGGTGCTGGTCGTGGGCACGCCGGGCCGACCGGTGCCGGAGACGGTCTGGGACCACCTCGGTACGGTGCTGGGCTCGCTCCCGACCGGGCCGGGGCGGCTCGCGCTCGCGGTGGCCGGGGCGCTGGACGTCGGGTCGGCGGCGGTGGGGCGGTTCTGCGCCCGGCTGTACGGGCTCGACTGGATCGGGGCGGAGACGCTCGCTCCGGAGCCGTCGGCACGGGCCGCGGTCGAGGCGGTGGGCGAAGCCGAGGGCGAGGTGGTGGGCGAAGCCACGGTGGAGGTCGCGGTGGAGCCGGAGCCGGTGGTCGCGCCCGATCCCGAGCCGGTGAGGCCTCCTGAGCCCGCGGCCACGGTGTCGACCTCGGGGGGAGCGTTCGTGGTGGAGGCTCCGGAGGAGGTCGACGAGGGGCCAAGTTTTGCCCCTGAGATCCTCCTGGAGGAGCCCGCGGCGGAGGAGCCGGTCACCGGGGCAGCACCCGTCGAGCCCGAGCCCGAGCCCGAGCCCGAGCCGGAGCCCGAGCCGGAGCCCGAGCCGGTGCCCGAGCCCGAGCCGGAGCCTGACCCGCTTCCGGAGGCGGAGCCCGTGGTGCCCGTCGTGACCCCTCCGCCGTTGTCCCCGTCCCCGTCCCCGTCCCCGGTGCCGGCGTCGGGGCCGGAGTCGGCGCCGGCGGGACCCGCCAGCCCCGCCGAGGACGGCGCGGCCCTGGTCGCCCGACTCGGCCCCGCCTACCAGCGTCTGGCCCGGCGGGCCGAGGACGTGGCCACCCGACTGCCCGCCCTGCGCGTCCGGGCGGAGGACGGCGATCCGGCGCCCGAGCTGGTCGCCGTCCTGCTGCAGCACGGCGACTGCGGCCCGCTGGCCCCGCGCGCCGAAATCCTCGCGGCGGCCCGCTCCGGCGCGCCCGGTCCCTACGGTCCGTACCTGCGCTGCCTGGCCGCCGGCCTGCGGCGGCTGCCCAGCCACTACGGCGGCGTGCTCGTCGCGGGCCCGGCACAGGACTGCGACCTCGCCGCGTACACCCCGGGCGCGGTGCTGACCGAAGGTGCCCCGGTGACCGGCCTGGCGGCGCCCGGAGCGGACCTGGGGGAGGACGTCGGGATCGAGTTCGCCATCTGGTCCGTCGGCGGCCGCCGCAGCTCGGCCTTCGGTGATCCGGGGGACCAGCCGACGGTGATCTTCGCCCCCGGCGCGGAGTTCGAGGTGGTCGACGTCGAGCCGGCCGCCCCGGAGGAGGGCCGTCCGGCCCGGGTGCTGCTCCACGAGATCGGCGGTGTCCGCCCCGGCCCCGACCGGCTGCGTACCTGGCTCGCCCGCCGCGACGCCGTCGCCCCCGCCGACCGGGTCCGCCCCGCCGACCCCTCCCGCTACGTCCTGGCCCTCGGCGCCGGCACCGCATGACGGTCGAAACGGCGGAGCCTAGAGGTCGAACAGTGCGTCCTGCGGCTCGGGCTCGGGCGCGAGCACGGCGCGAAGGCGCCTGACGTCCTGCCGCCACTTCGTGCCGCCGGGCGCCTCGTCCCAGAGCTCGGCGAGCTCGGAGGCGTCGGCGACCACGCGGTCGAGCGCCTCCACGGCGAGCGACCGCAGATCGGTGGCGAAGGCCGGAAGGGCCTGGTCGGGCCAGTAGCTCGTGTCGATCGGTTCGTCGCCGGGGCACTGGGCGGCGACGAGGGCCGCGGCGGCGACGGCCTCCGTCCCTTCGAGGTGCTCGACGTACTCGAGCCGGCCCCGGGGCGGGACGGTGCGGACCAGCGCCGCTCGGACCAGGGCGTCCCGTTCGCCCTCGGCGGCCTCGTCCAGGGCGTCGGCGAAGTCCATCGCCGTGTCGTTGTCGAACGGGCCGATGCCCCAGGTGCCCATGGCGGTCTCCTCGCGTCACTGTGCGGTGATCCTCCCAGCGACCACCGACAGGTGGGGGCGGCGCTCCCCGGTGAACCCCGCGCCGTCGACGGGCCGTCGGGGCCGATGGTGCGTGTGGTGCGGATGGTGCGGCACGGAGGCGGCGCGGCCCTGTGCGCTGGGGGGCATTCTTCGGTGCGCGCAGTGGCAACCACGGTGGCCACGACGGACGAGACTCCTCACTCGACTGCCACGTACGGGAACGCCGGACGTCGCAGGTAAACGGCAGGGAGGTCGTTGTGTCCTTGATTCGTCCGCGCATGGCCCGCGGCTGGCACGCGGTGCTGGCCGCGTTCGCCGGGGTGATCCTGGTGCTGGCCGGTACGCCGGGTACGGCGCAGGCCGCGGAGACGGAGTGGATCAGTCTCGACGGAAGTCAGGCCCGGGTGCTGTCGGCGGTGTACTCGGTGACGATCGCCGGTGCCACGTACGACGTCGCCCGGGGCACTGACAACAACATCTGGTTCCGCTACAACGGCGGGAGCTGGCACGCCCTCGGCGGAGACGACGCGTCCCGGACGACGTCGCCGCCGCGCATCGTCGAGTACCCTCCGGGGCGCGCGATGGTCGTCATCCGAGGCACGGACGGGGAGATCTGGTACAGCCAGGCGAACAACGGTTCCCTGAACTTCTGGACGAACTGGGTGCGGCTCCCGGCCGGTGCCAACGCGATCGGCAGCCCGATCCTCACCATCAGCTCGGCCACCCGGGACCTCATGATCGAGGCACCGAACGCCAACCGGCGCATCAACATCACGTTCCTGAGGAACTACAACGGAACACTGACGGCCGACGGCTGGCGAGTGACCTCGCACGCGCTCCTCGGCACCAACGCCACGGACATCGAGGGTGACAGCCAGATCGCCGTCTACGGCACCGAGTACTACGAGTCGGTGCTGCGCAGCTTCTTCACGGGAACCGACCACCGTGTGTGGCGCGAGACGACGAATCCCACGACCGGCGCGGTCCTGGGCCTGTCCGAGGTGAACGGCGGTGGCGAGTGCGCCAGCGGCGTGGGGGCGGCGCGACTCGGGAACCAGACCACCGTGGTCAGCCCCGGTCAGACGGGCTACTCGGACCAGCAGCGCGTCATGATCTCCTGCATCGGAAACGACGGGTACGTGTGGGAGACCACGTCGAACGACGGTGGTCGCACCTTCGACGGCTGGCGCCGCCCGGCCGGTGCTCCGGCCCCGTCGGCCTCGACGCCGGCGGTGTTCCCGACACCCCTGGGATACGCCTCGTGGACGATCACGATCAGGTGGAACGGCGCCAGGAGCACCCTGTTCCCCGACAACGCGGCGGTCGCGAAGCGTATTTGGTAGATCCGCCGGAAGTCCCCGTGGGAAGCACGGCCGGAATCCCTTCCGGCCGTGCTCACGGAAGCCCGGTGGCGGTCTCCTCGCGTCACTGTGCGGTGATCCTCCCGACGACCACCGACAGGCGGGGGCGGCGCTCCCCGGTGAACCCCGCGCCGTCGACGGGCCGTCGGACGGGACGTAGGGATGTGGTCGGCAGGAGGAGTGCGGCGATGGGCGAGACGGTGCAGGGCGGGTTCCGGCTGGCGGCGGTGTTCGACGCGGTGGATCCGGTGACCGGTCCCGGGTTCGCGTCGGACCGGCCGCGGCTGGCGGCGGGGGCGGAGCGCGAGGCCGTCGCCCGGTACCTGCGGGCCGGGGCGACGGTGCTGCTGACGCCGATGCTGATGGACGACGTGGTCGACCCGGGGCGGCGCGGCGTCGTGCCGATGGGCTTCCGTACCGACGGCCGGTGGATCTGGACCGACACCGTCACGTACTACCTGGAGGAGTACGGGCTGGCGCCCGACCCCGAGCTGCTCGCGCACGTGCGCCGGCAGCTCGACGAGCCGTGGGTGGAGCCCTCGGTGTCGGTGCTGGAGCAGGCCGTGGCCTTCGTACTGACCCCGCCGGAGGCGGCCGCCGAGCCGGTCTGGACGGTCGGGGACTGAAGAGCGCCGATCCGGCTGAACCGGTTCGGCCACGCGGGCCGTAGCTCCCCACAGGAGAGTCGTCGAACGCAGGGGATGCATGGTGGGCGAGGAGCAGCGCGGCGAGCCGGAGCGGAGGGCGGGGGGCTTCCGTCTCCCGGCGGTGAACTGGGCGTTGGCGGCCGAGGCGGACCCGGGTGAGCAGGCGGCGCCGGTGGAGGAGCCCGCGAGCGCCGCGACGGCGGTGCTCCCGGAGCCGGCGCCGTCGGCTGCCGGGGCCACCGGCGCGGTGACCGGCGGGGCACGGACCGAGCCGAAGCCCGAGTCCGAGGCCGAGGCCGAGCCCGAGCCCGAGAGCGGGACCGGTTACGGGCCGGCGCTCCTGCCGTCCCCCGTCACCGCGGCGGCGGCCCCCGCCGCGCCCGAGGCGGTGGCGCTCGCCGCCGGCGCGGCCACCGAGCCGGTCGGCGAGGGCGCCGTGGACCCCGGGCCGCGCCCCGGCCGGGTGTCCCGTCCGATGATCGCCGCGGCCGTCGCCGTCGGCCTGGTGCTGATCGGCACCTCCGTGGTGGTCACCCAGCTCGGCGGCAACGATCCCAAGCACGGGCCCGCCCAGGCCGATGCCCCGCCCGGCTACGGGCAGGGCGGCGGGGACGGCGGCAACGGCTACGTCCCCGGCTTCGACCAGCACGGCGGCAGCGTCGACCCGGCGAACCCCACGCCCGACGGGCAGCCGGGAGCGGTGGTCCCGCCGCTCGACGGTTCGGCCTCACCGGCTCCGGGCGACCAGGCGGCCGCGGCCCCGAACGGCACCGGCGGCGCCGGCACGGGTACCGCCGCACGGCCCGGTGGCGCTGCCAACCCCGGTGGGGGCGGCGGCGGTTCGGCCGGCGGGGCGGACCGCCCCCAGGGCGGGTCGGGCTCCGCCTCGGGCGGGTCGGGCGGCTCCGGCGGAGCCAACCCGGCCCCCAACCAGCCCGCGCCGAACCAGCCGGCCCCGAACCAGCCCGCGCCCAACCAGCCGGCGCCGAACCAGCCCGTGCCGCCCGTGGCCGCCAAGCCGCCCGCGCCGGTCACCGTGATCGCCGGTCCGTACTGCAAGTCCAGCGGGGTGTACAAGGCCAACGGCTGGTTCGACCAGGGCAGCCGTGGCTGGAACAACAACTCCGGCGGCTACAGCGGTGACGGCTGCACCGGGAACTACGTCTCGATGCCGATGTCCGGGGACGCCAACAAGGACGACAACGGCAACTCGGTGGTCTGGACCTTCACCGTGGACAAGGTCACCAGCTGCACCCTGGCGGTCTACATCCCGGCGAGCGGCGACGTGAAGCAGGTCGGCGGCAACCCGAGCTACTACACCGTGCAGAGCGGCGGCGGCCAGGTCGACGCCTTCTCCATCAACCAGACGGCCAACCGGGGCGGTTGGGTGAACCAGAAGACCGTGCCCTACCGCGGCCCGATCTCGGTCACGCTGCACAGCCGCGGCCTGGACTGGTCGGGCAGCACCGAGACCTACGCCCACCACGCCGCCAGCGCCGTCCGCGCCACCTGCACGGCCTGACCGCGCCCGCACCCCCTGAACCACCCGACCACCGAACCACCCGAACCACCGGGCCACGACGCCCCACGACGAAGGGAACCCCAGGCATGTCGCGCCCGGTGCTGACGGTCTGCGCGGAGCAGCGGGAGCCCGGCTCCTACCGCACGATCGGCGAAGCCCTCCAGGCTGCCCGCAGCGGCGCGGTGATCTCGGTCCGCCCCGGCCGGTACGACGAGAACCTGGTGCTCACCAAGGTGGTGAGCATCACCGCCGAGGACGTCCGGGGAAGCGTGCGGATCAGCCCCCGGCGCGGTTCGGTGGTCCAGGTGCTCACCGAGGCCGTCCAGCTCACCGGCCTGGTGCTGCAGGGGCAGGACGACGACCTGCCCGCCGTCGACGTCCCGCGCGGCCAACTCGCCATGCAGGACTGCGAGGTGATCGGCAACGCGTGGACCGCCGTGCTCACCCGCCAGCAGGGCGAACTCGCCATGCGCGGCAGCCGGGTCACCAACCCGGCCGGCGCCGGGCTGGTGGAGACCTCCACCGGCACCAGCGTGATCGAGGACAGCGTCATCGAACACCTGGGCACCTCGGCCGTGGTCATCGGCGAGCGGGCCAACCCGACCGTCCGGCGCTGCGTGCTGCGCGACGCGCGCGGCAACGGCCTGTGCGCCAACGGCGAGGCGCGCGGCGTCGTCGAGGACTGCGAGATCTCCGCCACCGACAAGCCCGCCGTCGCCCTGGAGGAGCAGAGCACCACCCGCCTGCTGCGCACCGAGATCCGGGACGCCGCGCTCGGCGTCTTCGTCGGCTCCACCGCCCGGGTCGTGCTGGAGGACTGCACCGTCACCGCCGTCCGCTCCCACGGCTACGTCCTCACCAACGGCACCGACCCGCTGCTGCGCCGCTGCCGCGCCGTCCGCCCCCAGGGCCACGGCCTGCACATCGCCGGCCGGGCCCGGGGCACCCTGGAGGACTGCGAGGTCACCGCCCCCGCCCTGGCCGGCATCCACGTCGGGGAGTCGGCCGGGCCGAGCCTGGTGCGGGCGGTGGTGCGCGACGCCGGGACGGACGGCGTCGAGCTCACCGAGGAGAGCGCCGCCGAGTTCGACCGCCTGGAGGTCCGCGACGCGGCAGGGGTCGGCGTCGTCGTGCGCGACGGTGCCAACCCGCTGCTGCGCCGCAGCACCGTCACCGCCGCCGGCGGCCACGGGATCGAGGCCCTGCGGGACGGGCGCGGCCGGCTGGAGGACGTCACCGTCGTCGACGCCGGCGGGCACGGGGTGCGGATCGCCGATGGCGCCAACACCTACCTCGGCGCCAGCCTGGTGCGCGGCAGCGGATCCTGCGGGATCTCGGTCGGTGCCGAGGGCATCGCCACCCTGCGCGACGTCGAGTCCGCCGACAACGTCCTGGACGGCGCCGAGGTCGAGCACGGCGGCGAACTGACCGCCACCCGCACCCGGCTGCGGACCAACCGGCGGCACGGCCTGCACCTGTGCTCCGGCGCCCGCGCCACCCTGACCGCCTGCCAGCTCGGCGACAACACCGTGGACGGGCTGCGCTCCGAATCCGTGGAGCCCGTGCGGCTCACCGACTGCACGGTGGCCGAGAACCAGGGTGCCGGGCTGCGGCAGACCGAGCCGACCGAGCGCCTCGCCGTGGAGAACCTCGACAGCCGGGACAACCGGTCCCCGGACGCCCACGGCGCGGCGGCCGTCGCCACCACCGAGCCCGGCGCCGACCCCGCCGCCGACGGGGCGGACGCCCCGGCCGAGGGGGCGGCGGCCCCCGCCCCGGCCACCCCGCAGGGGCCGCAGGCCGTCCTCCAGACCCTGGTCGGGCTGCAGGGCGTCAAGGAGCAGGTCGCCACCCTGGTCAACCTCAACAAGCTGGCCCGCCGCCGCGAGCAGGCCGGACTGCCCGCCCTGCCGATGAGCCGGCACCTCGTCTTCGCCGGTCCGCCCGGCACCGGCAAGACCACCGTCGCCCGGCTCTACGGCGCGATCCTCGCCGAGCTCGGCGTGCTGCGCAGCGGCCACCTGGTCGAGGTCGCCCGGGCCGACCTGGTCGCCTCGATCATCGGCGGGACGGCCCTGAAGACCACCGAGGTGGTCAAGGAGGCGTTCGGCGGGGTGCTGTTCATCGACGAGGCGTACACCCTCTCGGCGGGCTCCGGCGGCACCGGACCGGACTTCGGCCGGGAGGCCATCGACACCCTGGTCAAGCTGATGGAGGACCACCGCGACGACCTGGTGGTGATCGTCGCCGGGTACGAGGCCGAGATCCGCGAGTTCCTGGCCTCCAACCCGGGCCTGGCGTCCCGGTTCAGCCGCACCGTCGAGTTCCGGAACTACAGCGACGAGGAGCTCACCACCATCGTCGAGCACGCCGCCGCCGGACACGGCTACGAGCTCGCCGAGGGCACCAGGGAGGCGCTCGCCGCCCACTTCGACCGGATGCCCAAGGGCGCCGACTTCGGCAACGGCCGGGCCGCCCGCAAGGTGTTCGAGGAGATGGTCGACCGGCAGGCCTCCCGGCTCGCCGAACTGGAGCACTTCGACAACGAGGCGCTCACCCGGCTGTTGCCCGCCGACGTGGGCGAGCAGGCCGCCGCGGCCGCCGCGGGGGAGGCGACCTCCGAGGAACCCGGCCTGCTCGACCGGCTGCGCGGCATGGTGGGCCTGGCCGCCGCCAAGGAACAGGTCGAGGACCTGGTCAACCTGACCCGGCAGACCCGGCGCCGGATCGAGGCCGGGCTGCCCGCCGCCACCATCAGCCACCACCTGGTCTTCTCCGGCCCGCCCGGCACCGGCAAGACCACCGTCGCCCGGCTCTACGGCGAGCTCCTCGCCGAACTCGAGGTGCTGCCCTCCGGCCAGCTGATCGAGACCGCCCGCGCCGATCTGGTCGGCCGCTACATCGGCCACACCGCCCAGCTCACCCGGGACGCCTTCGAACGCGCCCGCGGCGGCGTGCTGTTCATCGACGAGGCGTACACCCTGACGCCCCGCAACGGCTCAGGCGGGGACTTCGGGCAGGAGGCCGTGGACACCCTGATGAAGCTGATGGAGGACCACCGCGACGAGGTCGTGGTGATCGTGGCCGGGTACCAGGAGGAGATGCGCGGCTTCCTGGCCTCCAACCCCGGCCTGGCCTCCCGGTTCTCCCGGGAGATCACCTTCGACCACTACGCGGACGAGGAACTCGTCACCATCGTCCGGGTGCAGGCCGAGGCCGCCGGCTACGCCTGCGCCCCGGAGACCCTGGCCGCGCTCGGCACCCTGTTCGCGGCCGTCCCGCGCGACCGCTCCTTCGGCAACGGACGCTTCGCCCGGCAGGTGCTGGAGGCGATGATCACCCGCCAGGCGGGCCGGCTGTCCCGGCTGGACGTCGCGGACCTCGACGAGCTCAGCCTGCTGCTGCCGCAGGACATCCCGGCCGAGCGGATCGGCAGCCTCGCGTGAGGGCGGCGCCCCGCGTCCGGGCGGTGGCCGGGGTGCTCGTGGCCGGACTGCTGCTGCCGGTGGCGGGCACGGCCGCCGCCGACAGCCCCGCCGCGCCCGCCGTGCCCGGCACCACCGCCGCGTCCGCCGTGCCCGACGCCCTGCCCGGCGTCAGCCAGCAGCGACGCGACGCGAGCGGGCGGCCGGCCGGCTGCCTGCCGCCGTCCGGCAAGGGCACCCAGCTCACCCCCTGGCCGCAGACCTTCCTGCGGCCCGACCGGGTCTGGCCGCTCAGTCGCGGTGAGGGCGTCACCGTCGCCGTCCTGGGCTCCGGCGTCAAGGACGGCGGCGGCCTGCTGGCCGGCCGGCTCGACCCGGCCCCGTTGCCCGGCGGCTCCGACCCCGCCCAGGACTGCGTCGGCCACGGCACCTTCCTGGCCGGGCTGATCGCCGCCGACCAGCGCGAAGGCGCGGGCTTCGCCGGCCTCGCGCCGCGCGCCCGGATCCTCGCCGTCTCGGTCACCAACGAGGCCGGAACCCCCTCGGCGGAGCTGCTGGCGCAGGGCATCACCACGGCCGCCGACCGCGGCGCGCGGATCATCGCGATCGGGGTGGCGCTGCCGAACGGCACCGACGCGCTGGCCGCCGCGGTCCGCGCGGCGCGCGGCAAGGGCGCGCTGATCGTCGCCCCGGCCGCACCCGACACCGCCCCGACCGACGCCTCCGGAACCGTCAAGCCCGCCCCGGCCTACCCGGCGGCCTACCCCGAGGTGCTCGCCGTCCGTGACCTCGCCCCCGGCGGCGTGCTCCCGGACGGCCCCGCGGCCGTCCCGGTCGGCGGCCGCGTCGACCTCGCCGCCCCGGGCGACGCCGTCACCGGCCCCGGCCCGGCCCCCGGCGGCTACTACACCGGCGCCGGCCCCAGCTTCGCCACCGCCTTCGTGGCCGGCAGCGCCGCCCTCGTCCTCGGCTACCGCCCGGACCTGACCGTCGACCAGCTGACCGACCGGCTGGAGACCACCGCCTACCGCAGCCCCGACCCGCGGTACGGCCACGGCACCGTCGACCCCGTCGCCGCCGTCACCCGCCTCTCCGCCCCCGCCCAGGCGGCCCCGCCGGCCGCGGCCGCCGCCCCGAGCATGCCCCCCGCCCCGCCGCCCTCCGACGCCGGCGGCCAGGCGAGCCTCGTCGCGCTGGCCGCCCTCGCCGTCGTCGCCCTCGTCGCGGCCGCCGGCGCGGTGGCCCCCCGCGCCCACGCCCGCGGCTGGCGCCCGGGCCGGGCGGAGGAGGGCTGACGGGGCGCCGCCCCGGCGGGCAGTGGTTGTCCGGCGCTCAGCCGTCGAGACGGGACCGGCGGAAGCCGTGGTCGAGCAGTGGTGTCGACGTCCCGCGGTGGAGCGCGGCGAAGCCGATGCCCGCGTCGGCGCCGTCGATGCCGGCCGCCGCGAGCGGGCCGGGGGCGACGAAGAACCTCGCGGCGTCGTAGGTCGATGGGAACGGGCTGAGCGGCACGGGCCGGAGCGTGCTCAGCAGCGAGCCGAGGCCCGCGGCCGACAGCCGGTGGGTCCGGGCGTGGTACGGAGCGGCGATCATCGCTTCGACGAGCGTGTACTTCAGCAGGAACCGGTTCGGCGGTTCCTGCTCGACGGTCGTCCCCCGTTACGCGCCGTGCGGGTCCTCGGTCTGCCGTACGACGGGGTCGGGTCCGTCCCGCCGCGGCGCCGGCCAGGGGACGGACCAGTCGCGGTAACCGTGCGCCCACCTGGCGAAGACCGGCCGGTCCTCCGTGCGCTCCGGCCGCTCCGGCACCGGGTCGTGGAACCGGTGGAGCGCCGGTCGCCAGGACCGCCCCGCCCGGCTGCCGCGGTGTCAGCCGTGGCGGTCGGCCATGGCGTCGCCGAGGAGGGCGGCGAGTTCGAGGTAGTCGAGGCGGGCCCGGGGGCGCAGGCCGGTGGGGGCCGCCTGGGGGCGGGCCGGGAGGGTGAGGGTGAGGGCGCCGCGGCAGCGGGTGCGGAAGTGCGGCAGGAGGTCGCGGTCGGCGATCGGGCGGTCGGTGGCCGGGGCGGGGGTGAAGACGGCGGTCGCCCCGCGGACCAGTCCGTCGTGGCCGAGGCCGGTGAGGTGGTCGAGGAGGGCGTCGGCGGTGCGGGCGCCGCCGGCGGAGGCCTGGGCGCACAGGAGCAGGTGGTCGGCCTGTTCGACGGCGGCGAGCTGCACCTCGGCCGGGGCGGCGGTGGTGTCGGCGAGGACGACCGGGTAGTGGCCGCCGGCCTCGTCGAGGGCCTCCCGGAGGGCGGCCGGGTCCGGCCGTACGGACCGCAGCACGAGCCGGCCGCCCGTACGGCACTCGCTCCCGGCGGGCCCGGCGGTGGAGAGGACGAGCACCGGGTCGGCCCGGTGCTCCGCGAGCAGGGCGCCGAGGACGGCGGCGGCCCCCTCGGCGGGGCCGCCCAGGACGGCGATCCGGTGGCAGGCCCGCAGTGGCACCCGGACGCGTTCGACCAGGCGCCGCCGCCGTGCCTCACCGCCGCCGGGGAGGGCGAGCCGCCGGGTGCGCGGGTGGTCCGTCGCGGGGCGGGGCCGCGCGGGCGCCGGGCCGGGGGCCGCCCAGGCGCCGCTCCCCCCGAGCGGCGTCGGCGTCGGCGGGAGGAGCGGCTGCGGCGCCGCCGGCGGCGCCTGGATCTCCGGGGCCCGGGTGAACAACTGCCGCTCGGCGGGCGGGATGAGCACCGTGCCGAGCGGGTCGAGCGGGCGCCGGGGCAGCAGGGCGACGGGCTCGGGCCAGGCGGCCGGCGAGTAGTCGGGGGCGGCCTGCGTGGTGCTGCCCGCGCCCGCGGTGCCGTCTGAGAAAGCCATCGGATGACCTCCCGGTCCATGGGGCGCCGGACCGGTGCCTCCGGTTCGGCCGGCCCGTACAGCCGGGAGTACGGCTGAATGGGCCCTTCCGGTTCACCTGAACCGCCCGTGGCGCAGGCCCCGTTGAGCGGAGCGGGGCGCGCGGGAGCGCCCTCCGCCACATCGGGAGGTGCCGTATCGGGGAACCCGTCGAAAACCCTCCGCCCCACCGGCTACCGATCGGTACCGTCATCGGGTGGCACCCGGCGTCCGCCGAGTGCCACCGAGCCGGAAGGAGCGTGAGTCCCGTGAACGGGACGGGGGAGGGAGACGGCATGGCCGCGGACGGGTTGGAGGTGCGGGACTTCATCGCGGCCCTGGTGCGGGGTGGGGCGCCGAGCACGGCCGGGCCGCCCGGGCTGGCGGTGCCCGAAGCGGCGGCGGAGGAGGTGATCGCGGTCGCCCGACGGCTGGCGCTGCGGGTGGTGCCGGAGGGCCGGTGGTGGCCGCGGCCCACGCCGGCGCTGCTGGACATGGCGACGGCGCTGGTGGTGGACGGGCACCCGTCGGCCCCGCGGTGGTCGCAGGCGGAGCGGCAGCGGCTGGCGACCTGGGTCGCGGTGCTGATCGAGCACCGGGGCGAGGACGGGGTGCAGGAGCTGCTCCGGGCGCTCTCCGGGGGCTGACACCGCGGCGCCGCCGACGCCCGCCCGGGACGGTCCGCGACGCCGCCCGGGCGGCGTCGCGGGAGCCGCGGCTCACGGCCGCTAACGATCGGCCAACAGTCGCCGGTGCCCGCCAACGGTGGCACCCGGGACCGGACCGAGTGCTCCGGGCCGGGGCGTTGGCGCTTCCTTGGTGCGGACTTGGCGGCCTGCGGCAGGGTGCTGGTGCAGCCGCCGCCGGGGGATGTCCGGTCGCTGCCCAGCACGCCCTGCCCGTGCTGCGTCCCCTGCCCGACCTGAGAGGTAGCGCGTGTCGAAGCCGTCCGTCGCCCAGCCCACGTCCGTCACCCCGTCGTCCGAGGGTCCGGCGGACGCGCCGGAAGGCGTCACCGCCCCGGCCCGTCCGACCCTCGACCCGGACGTGCTCGCCGAGATCCACCGGCTGCACGGCGGCTACCTGCTGCGCGCGCTGCTGCGGGCCACCGGCGGGGACCGCGGCAAGGCCGAGGACATCCTCCAGGAGACCCTGTTGCGCGCCTGGCAGCACCCGGAGGCGCTGTCCGCCGGGCCGGAGGCGAGCCGGCCCTGGCTGTTCACGGTCGCCCGGCGGATCGCGATCGACCACTACCGGATGGCCGCCGCCCGCGCCAAGGAGGTCATCGGCGAGCCGGTGGAGGACCGGCCGGTCGCCGACGACCCGTACGAGCGGGTGGTGGTGGCCCGGGACATCGCGCTGGCGCTGCGCCGGGTGCAGAAGCACCACCGTGAGGTGCTGGTCGAGCTGCACCTGGAGGACCGCTCGGTGCTGGAGGCCGCGGCCCGGCTGGGGGTGCCGCCGGGGACGGTCAAGTCCCGCAACTTCTACGCGATCCGGGCGCTGCGCCCGGTGCTGGCGGCGGAGCACGGGTACGCCCCGGCGGAGCGCGGCCCCGCCTCGGCCGCAGGCTGATCGGGCCGACGGCCGGTCAGGCCGACCGGGGCAGTCGTTCGCGGGCCGGGCAGCGGTTCGCGGGCCGGGCGCCGTTCGTCGGTCGGGCCAGCCGTCTGTCGGCCGGGCGGCGTTCGTCGGTCGGGTCAGTCGTCCGTCGGCCGCCGGCCGGAGCGGAGGTCGAGCGACTCCTCCAGGCCGGTGGTGAACCCGCTCCGGTAGCCCGCGCGCCGTTCGTGCGAGCGGAAGCGGTCCAGCGCCGAGCGCAGCCGGGCGCGCACCTCCGGTTCCCGGCCCCGGGCCAACAGGTGGGCGGCGTAGGACTGTTCGGCCAGGGCGTGCACGTACAGCAGGCCGGCCTCCTCGCAGGCGGCGAGCAGCCGGTGCCAGGCGAGGTCGGCGGCGTCGTCGCGGACGGTCGGCGGGAGGGCCTGCGCCTCGGTCAGCAGCGACCAGAGGTGGACCTGGGTGACGGGCGTGGCGGGCAGCAGCTCCCGGGCCTCCCGGGACCGGCGCTGGGCGCCCTCCCGGTCCCCGGTGGACAGGCTCACCGAGCCCTGGTGCACCTTGGCGTCGACCAGCCGCCGGCGGTCGCCGGACTCCAGCGCGAGCGCGGTGGCGGAGGCCGCCAGCCGTTCGGCCTCGGCGGAGTGGCCGAGCATCGCGGTGACCAGGGCCAGCGTGGCGAGCGCCCGGACGTGCGCGGAGGCGGCCGCGGGCCCGGTCGCGGACTCGGCGGCGGCCACCGCCCTGCGGGCCGCCTCCGCGGACTCCTGCCGGCGTTCCAGCGCGACCAGGGCCTGCGCCCGGCAGTTGAGCAGAAGGGCGACCGCGACCGGGTCGCCGCACCGTTCGGCCGCCGCCTGCCCCAGCCGGGCGCAGGCGAGCCAGTCGGTGAAGCGGCTGGCGCCGTAGTAGAGCGAGCCGCAGGTCAGCGCGAGCCGCCAGGCGCGGGCCGGGTCGGTGCCGGGGGAGGCGACCAGCGCGGAGATCGCCGGCTCCTCGGTGTCGAACCAGTCGAGCGCGGTGCGGATGTCGGCGACGGCCGGCAGGGTCTGCGCCGGGCCGCCGGGCGGGGCGGTGTCCTCCTGGCCGGGGTCGAGGAAGGAGCCGCAGTGCCGAAGGACCGTGAGGTAGTGGTCGGCCAGGCGTTCGCGCAGCAGCCGCCGGTGCCGCTCGGGCCGTTCGGCGAGCAGTCCGGTGCCGTACAGCCGGACCAGGTCGGTGCGGACGTGGCGCCCGGGCGAGGTGCCGGTCAGCAGGTGGTGGGAGGTCAGTTCGCCGAGTGCCCGGTGGGCGGTGGCGGTGTCGCTGCCGAGCAGCGCGGCGCTCGCCGCCGTGTCCACCTCGCGGCCGGGGTGGGCGGCCAGGACGGTCAGCAGTTCGGCCGCGGGTCCGGAGAGCCGGCGGTGGGTCAGCCGCAGCCGGCCCGCGACGGAGAGCGTGCCGTCGGCGTCCAGGACGGCCAGCCTGGTCCGCTCGTCGGCGAGTTCGGCGACCAGTTCGGCGATCGTCCAGTCCGGCCGGGCGGCCAGCCGGGAGGCGGCGATCCGCAGGGCGAGCGGCAGGTGGTCGCAGAGCCCGGCGAGCCGGGCGGCGGCCTCGGGCTCGGCGCGCAGCCGCGCGGGCGTCAGCGTGCGCTCCAGCAGGTCCAGGGCGTCGTCCTCGGGCAGCGCGGCCAGGCTCAGCAGGGTCGCTCCCTCCAGGGCGACCAGGCCCTCCAGCGAGCCCCGGCCGGTGACCACGGCGGTGCCGGCCGGGCCCGCGGGCAGCAGGTCGGCGACCTGGTCGGCATCGGCGGCGTCGTCCAGCAGCACCAGCAGCCGCCGGCCCCCGGTGCGTTCGCGGTAGAGGGCGGCCCGGGCGGCGCGCTCGGCGGGGATGCCGTCCTCCGGCACGCCGAGCGCGCGCAGGAAGCCGGCCAGGACGGCCTCGGGCCGGGCCGGGCCGTCCGGGGCGAGGCCGTGCAGCTCGGCGTGGAGCACGCCGTCCGGGAAGCGGTCGGCGGCCCGGTGCGCCCAGGCGGTGACCAGCGCGCTCTTGCCCACCCCGGCCGGGCCGACCACCAGCACCGGGCCGTCCGAGACCCGGCCGACCCAGCCGGGGCCCGGCCCGCAGGCCCGGTCGAGTCGGGCGAGCTCGCCGGCGCGGCCGACGAAGTCCGGGTGGCGGCGCGGCAGTTGGCGCGGCACTCGGGGGGCCTGCGGTTCCGCCGCGGCCTGCGGCGCCGGTTCGGCGGCCGGGGGAGCGAGCAGCGGCGGCTCCACCGTGCGGTCGTCGGCCAGCACCTCGGCGAGCGCCGCCCGCAGCGCCGGGCCGGGGTTGAGGCCCAGCTCCTCGGCCAGCCGCACCCGGGCCTGGTGGTAGGCGGTCAGGGCCTCGGCGGGCCGGCCCGCCTGGCGCAGACAGCGCATCAGCAGCGCCACCAGTTCCTCGCGCAGCCCGTCCGTCCGGACGCCCTGCTCCAGCAGCGGTACGGCCGAGGCCCCGGCGCCCTGGCCCAGCCGCAGCCCGGCCCAGCGGAGCAGGGCGGCGGTGCGGGACTGCTGCAGCCGGTCCACCGCGGCGGAGCGCAACGGGGTGTCGGGCAGGTCGGCCAGCGCCTCGCCGCGCCACAGCCGCAGCGCCTCCTCCAGCCGTGCGACCGCGGCTCTGCCGTCGCCACCGCCGGCGAGCCGGTCGGCCGCGCCGGTGAGCTCCTCGAAGCGCAGCGCGTCCACCTCGTCGGCCGGCCCGGTCAGCAGGTAGCCGGAGTCCCGGGTGTGCAGCTCGAACGGCGTGCAGGCGAGCACCTTGCGCAGTGCGGCGACGTGCCCCTGCACGGCCGCCCGCGCGCTCGGCGGCGGCTGCTCGTCCCACAGCAGCTCGCACAGCTGGTCGACGGTGACCAGGTGCCCCAGCCGCAGCGCCAGCAGCGCCAGCACGGCCCGCCGCTGCGCGCCCGCCACGCTCGCGAAGCCGTCTGCCCCGACCCGCAACTCCACCGGCCCGAGCAGCCGAATCCGCACCAGTACCCCCACCTCACCGCAAACCACGCATCACACCCGAAGTGCCCGACGGCCCTCGGGGTGGAGCAGTGTAGTGCGAGAACATGTCCAGCCATGTCGGCCGACCGCTCCCGCCCCGGTGGACGCCGTGGGGGCGGCCGAAGGTTGCGTCGGCGGGCGGGTGAACCGGCACGTGGGTGTCGCACCCCCTCGGTACGGTGCCCGAAGAGGGGTCCGACCCGGTGCGAAGGAGGGGGCCGACGGGAAGGACCCCGGCCGGCGCCAAGGACCCCGGCCCGGTGGGAAAGGCCTGGTCGGCCCTATCCTCGATCGGGCCGGGAAGTCGATGGTGGGGGAGGGGAACGGGCGCGTGCACATCGATCTGCTCGGACCGGTGGTGGTGCGGCGCGAGGACGGGACGGCGGTGACGCCCTCGGCGCCCAAGCGCCGGGCACTGCTGAGCGCGCTCGCCGTACGACTGAACCGTACGGTGGCCACCGAGGAGCTGATCGAGCTGGTCTGGGAGGGCTGCGCGCCGCCCACCGCGCGGGCCGCCCTGCAGGGCCACGTCGCGGCGCTGCGCCAACTGCTGGACGGCCCCGGGCTGGAACTCGACACCCGCGGCTCCGGCTACCTGCTGGCCGGTGAGCCCGACCGGATCGACGTGCTGCGCTTCGGCCGGCTCTGCGAGCAGGCGGGCGTGCTGCTCCCCGAGCCCGCCGGCCCGCCCGGGGACGCCTCGTCGGAGCGCACGCTGCCCCTGCTGCGCGCCGCGCTGGACCTCTGGCGCGGCCCGGCGCTCGCCGACTGCGGCTCCGCCCTGCTGCGCGAGCGGACCCTCCCGCACCTGACCGACCTGCGGCTGCGCACCCTGGAGCGGCTGGCCGACGGCCTGCTCCGGGCGGGCCGGGGCGGCGAGCTGGCCGCCGAGCTCGCCGAGGCCGCCGACGGCCACCCCGCCCGGCAGACGCTGACCGCCCGGCTGGTGCGCTGCCTGGAGCAGGACGGGCGGAGCGCCGAGGCGCGGGAGCGCTACGAGCACGCGGTGGCCCGGCTCGGCCGGCCGCCCGGCGCTGAGCTGCGGCGGGCCGGGGAGCAGTCCGGCGCCCGGCCCGCCGCCGACCGCCGGTTCGTCGGCCGCGGCACCGAACTCGCCCGTCTGGACCAGGCGTTGCCCGCCGCACGGGACGGCCGCCCGATCCTGGTCACCGGCCCCGCCGGAGTCGGCAAGACCAGCCTGGTCCGGCAGTGGACGGCCCGGCGCGGCGACGCCTACTTCCCGGACGGCATCCTCCAGGCCGAGCTGCGCGGCTTCGACCCGGACGGGCCGCGCGAACCCGCGGAGGTGCTCGGGGAGTTCCTCACCGCCCTCGGCGTCGACCCGGACGCGCTGCCCGCCGGACCCGAGGACCGCGCCCGCCGTTACCGCGAACTGGTCGGCGGCCGGCGGATGCTGGTCGTGCTGGACGACGCCGCCTCCTACGAGCAGCTCGCCCCGCTGCTGCCCGACCCGCCGGCCACCGACAGCGAGCCCGCCCCGGTCGCGGTCGTCACCAGCCGCAGCCGGCTGCGCCACCTGCTGGTCCGTACCGGCGGCACACCGCTGCCGCTCGGCCCGCTCGGCCCCGAGGATGCCGCCGCCCTGCTCGCCCGCATCCTCGGCGCGGACCGCACGGCCGGTGAGCCGGAGGCCGTCGCCGAACTCGCCGAACGCTGCGACCACCTGCCGCTGGCGCTGCGCCTGGCCGCCGCCCGCCTGGCCGCCCGGCCCGACTGGTCCGCGGCCGACCTCGCCGCCGAACTCGCCGACGAGCAGACCGGCCTGGCCGTCCTCTCCGGCGCCGGCGCCGGCACCGACCGGGGCCCGCTGGGCCTCACCACGGCGCTGGACCGGACGTACCGCACGCTGGCGCCGGACGCCGCCCGGCTGTTCACCCTGCTCGGCCTGCACCCCGGCGCGGAGATCGGCACCGACACCGCCGCCGCCCTCGCCGACCTCCCGCCCGGCGCCACCCGCACCCTGCTGACCCGGCTCGACGCCGTGCACCTGCTGGAGGAGACCAGCCCCGGCCGGTACGCCCGGCGCGAGCTGGTCCGTCGCCACGCCGCCGCGCAGGCCGCCGAACTCGCCTGCGACGAACGGTACCTGGCTCTCGACCGGCTGATCGCCCACTATCTCGACGTCACCGTCGGCTGGACCGCCGAGGGCGCCGCGAGCGGGAGCACGGCGGCCGGGGGCACGGCGGCCGGGGGCAGCGGGCCCGCTGCCGCCTGGTTCCGCCGCGAGGAGAGCGCCCTGCGCGCCGTCGTGCTCTGCGCCGAGCAGAAGGGACGGCCCACCGCGGCCTGGCGACTCGCCCACCGGGTCGGGCGGTTGTACGAGACCACCGGCCACGACCGGACGCACTGGCGGACCGTCGTCGAAGCCGGGCTGCGCGCCGCGCACGCGGACCGGGACGAGGCGGCGATCGCCCGGCTCGGCACCGACCTGGCCGTCCTGCACGTCGACCGTGCGGCCCACCGGACCGCCGCCGACCAGCTGGAACGGGCCGTCGAGGCCGCCGACCGGGCCGGCGACGCGGCACTGCGCCACCACTGCCGCAGCCGGGTGGCCGCCGCCCTGCTGCGGACCGGCCGGTACGAGCGGGCGGTGCCCATGCTCGGCGACCTGGTGGCCGCCGCCCGCACCCCCGCCACCGACCACCTGCTGGTCCGCGCGCTCACCGACCTCGCCGACGCCCTCGTCCTGGCCGGCGACCCCGGGCCCGCCCTGGACCACGCCGACGAGGCGGTGCGCGCCGCCACCGCCCGCTCCGGCGGAGCCGAAGCCGTCCTCGCCACCCACAGCCGGGCCCGCGCCCTGCACGCGCTCGGCCGCCGGGACGCCGCCCTCTCCTCCGCCCGGCTCGCCGTCGCCCTCGGCCGCACCGTCGGCGACCCGGCCCTCGAAGCCCGCTCCCACGGCCTCCTCGCCGACCTCCTGGACGCCCTCGGCCGCACCGCCGAGGGCGCCGAGGCGAGACGCCTGGCGTAGGCCCGGCCCCGTCCCCGGCCCCGTCCCCGGCTCCGCGTCGCCCGCGCCCCGCCGCCGTCGGCGGAAATCCGCCGGGACGACCGGCCGCCGGTGGCGGAGAACCGCTGGCCGGTCGGCGGAACCACAGGCGGAACTACCGGCGTCCCGCTCCTCGCGGAACCACCTCCGCACACGCCCTTCCGCCCATCCGCATCCCTTCTGACCTGGGCGGATATCCTGCGGAGGGGGCGAGTGGGAGGAACTTGTCCGCCCGGGCATACTTCTGCCTGGAACGAACCGCCGGAGGAGACTCCAGGCAGAAGTGCGGAACTGCGCAGGACCGAGTGAGTGGGGGCGGGGCATGGCGGCCGGGGACGGCACGGACACGGACGCGAACGAGTTCAGCCGTCTGCTGACCGGGCACCGGGTGGCGGCGGGCCTGACCCAGGAGGAGCTCTCCGCGGCCGCCGGGGTCAGTCTGCGCGCCCTCGGGGACATGGAGCGCGGCCGCACCCGTGGCCCCCAGCGGCGCACCGTGCGGGCGCTGGCCGAGGCGCTCGGGCTGGACGGTGCGCAGGCGGAGGTGCTGGACCGGTCCGCGCAGTCCGGACGCCCGCGCGGGGTGCGGCCGGGCTCGGCGCCCGCCGGGAGCCACTCCCGGCCCCGCAGGTCCACCGGGCGCGAAGCCCCCGCGCGCGACGCCACCGCCCGTCGGGACGTGCCCCGCGCCGTCGCCCCGCCCGAGCCCCCCGCCGAGAGCGGCCAGAGCGCCCTCGCGCTGCCCCGCGACATCGCCGACTTCACCGCCCGCGAGGACGCCCTGACCCTGCTCGCCCGGCTGGCCGAGGACGAGCGGCCGTCCCATCCGCGCGTGGTGGTGGTCAGCGGTCAGCCCGGCCTCGGCAAGACCTCGTTCGCCCTGCACGCCGCCCACGCGCTGGCCGAACGCTTCCCGGACGGCCAGCTCTCGCTGGACCTCGGCGGCATGTCCCCGCAGCCGCTGCCGGCCCGGGACGCGCTCGGTCAGGTGCTGCGCGCCCTGGGCGTCGCCGACGCCGCGGTGCCCGCCGGGACGGAGGAGCGGGCCGGCCTCTACCGGGCGCTGGTCCGTGAGCGGCGGCTGGTCCTGGTGCTGGACAATGCCGCCGACGAGAGCCAGGTGCGCCCGCTGCTGCCCGGCTCCGGCCCGGCCGTGACGATCGTGACCAGCCGCAACGTGCTGCCCGGCCTGGAGTCGGTGCACCGGCTGAGCCTGGACGTGCTGTCCCCGGCGGAGGCGGCCGGCCTGCTGGCCCGGATCGCCGGCCGTGAGCGGATCGAGGCCGTGCCGGACGCCACCGCCGAACTGGCCAGGCTCTGCGGCTACCTCCCGCTCGCGCTGCGGATCGCCGGGCAGCGCCTGGTCGCCCGCCCACAGCAGCCGGTCGCCCACCTGGTGCGCCAGCTCACCGCCGAGGAGAACCGGCTGGACCTGCTGGAAACCGGCGACCTGGCCGTCCGCCCGGCCTTCGAGCTGTCCTACCGCCGGCTGTCCGTCGAGTCCCAACTCGTTCTCCGCCGGTGCGCGTTGACCGCCGGGCAGGACTTCACCGCGGAGATCGCCGCGGCCTACGCGGGCCGGTCGGCGGCCCGCACCGAGTTGGTGCTGGAGCAGCTCGTCGACGCCGGACTGATGCAGGCGGCCACCCCGGACCGCTACCGCCTGCACGATCTGGTGCGGCTCTACGCGGGCGAGCGGCTGGCCGCCGACGAGACGCCCGAGGAGCTGGCCGAGGCCCGCGTCCGGGCCGGCCGCTGGATCCTCGGCCGGGCGGCCGAGTACGGACTGCGGTTCGACCCCGACCACGCCACGGACGGGTCCGACACCGGCGGCTCCGCGCCCGCGCACCTCACCGAGGCGGCCGCCTGGCTGGAGTACGAGCACCCGGAGTGGCTGGCCGCCCTGCACCAGGCGCAACTGGCCGGCCGGTACCGGGAGGTGGTGGACACCGCCGAGGCGATGCACTGGTTCTCCGACCGGCTGCTGAGCTGGGGCATCTGGGCCGAGGTGTTCCAGCTGTCGGCGGACGCCGCCCGCGCGATCGGGGACCAGCGGGTCGAGGCGGTGCACGTCAACTACCTGGCCTGGACGTACGTCACCTGCCTGCACCGCTACCAGCGTGGCATCGAACTGGCGACCGAGGGCCTGGAGTTGGCCCGTGCGGTGGGCGACCGGGAGCAGCAGGGCTGGGCGCTCACCTACCTCGCCTCGGGTCTGCGCTACCTCCAGCGGCACCGCGAGGCGACCGACGCCTTCCACCGGGCGGCGGACGCCTTCGCCGAGGTCGCCAACCGCTCGGCGATGATCGGCCGGCTGGTCACCCTGCGGGGCGCCGCCAACTGCCTGCGGGAGTCCGGCCGGGCCGAGGAGGCGGTGGAGTCACGCCGACGGGCCCTCGCCGGGGCACTGGAGCTGGTGGAGCGCTGGTCCTCGCCGCTGATCCACCTGCTGGCGGCCATGACCGCGCACGAACTCGGTCTGGACCGTGCGGCGCTGAAGCGCTGGCCGGCCGCCGAGAAGGCCTACCGGCAGGCCCTGGTGCACTTCGAGGCGGTGGGCCGCCCGGACAGCATGACCAAGACGCTGACCGAGCTGGGCACCGCGCTGATCGAGCAGGGCCGCGCCGAGGAGGCCCGCGAGCTGCTGACCGAGGCGCTCACCGACCTGAGCGCGGAGGGCCCCCGCGCGGCCGGCGCCCGGCACTGACCGGCTCTCCCGGGGAGCGCCGCAGGCAACGGCCGTACCCCGCAGCGGCCGTACCCCGCAACGCCCGTGCTCGCGCCCGCGGTCACGGGCGCGAGCTCGGGCCGAACCGGCCGGTGCGGACCGGTCAGATCCGGGTGTCCTCCACCACCGGCAGCGAGTCGACCGGGGCCGGGACCGAGGCCGGCGCGAAGGCCGTCCGCGGGGCGACGGTCGGCTGCTTGCCGCAGAAGGCCGGCTCCAGGGTGTTCATCAGGCCCTGGGTCACCGAGCCGTTGTTGGAGGCGTTGGCGAAGACCACCACGCTGCGCCGCCCGTCCGGGGTGGTGAAGGACTGGCTGTTGAAGCCCTGCACGATGCCGCCGTGGCCGTACACGTCCCCGCAGGAGAGCGAGATGCGGCGCAGGCCCAGTCCGTAGGCGATCTTCGCGGTGGGCGTGGGCACGGCGGCGGTCATCTGCCGGAGCGAGGCGTCCGAGACGAGGCCACCGTTGTCGCCGGCCGTCAGCGCTGACAGGAAGCGGTCGAGGTCCTCCGCGGTCGAGATGACGGCCCCGGCGGCCCACACCCAGGAGCCGGTCTGCGCGGTGGAGTCCAGCAGCGGCTTGGTGCGGTCGTCGTGGGTGAGGTAGCCGGTGACGTGGGCGCCGCGGATCTCCTGGTCGGGCACGACGAAGGAGGTCTTGTTCAGGTCGAGCGGCTGGATGATCCGCTCGTTCAGCACCTCCGGGAACGGCTGGCCGGTGAGGTGCTCGACGGCCAGGCCCATCAGCACGAAGTCGGTGTTGGAGTAGGAGTATCGGCTGCCCGGGGTGGACTGGAGGCCGTGCTTGACCGACATCGCCACCAGCTCGCGCGGGTCGTAGACCTTGCTGCGGATGCGCGCCTCGAAGGCGCTGGTGGTCTCCTCGCCGGCCTGCTCCAGCAGGTCGTTGGTGTGGTCGAAGATTCCGGCCCGGTGCTCCATCACCTGGCGGCCGGTCATGGTCCAGCCCTCCGGGAGGGTGCCCTCGGGCAGGTACTCGCGCAGCGGCCGGTCGAGGTCGATCCGGCCCTCCTCCACCAGCTGCATCACGAGAACGGCGGTGAACATCTTGCTGTTGCTGCCGACCCGGAACCTCCACGAGGAGTTCATCGGGGTCCCGTCCAGGTCGGCCAG
Source organism: Kitasatospora sp. NPDC005856 (assembly GCF_040629945.1). Taxonomy (NCBI): domain Bacteria; kingdom Bacillati; phylum Actinomycetota; class Actinomycetes; order Kitasatosporales; family Streptomycetaceae; genus Kitasatospora; species Kitasatospora sp. NPDC005856. The sequence goes on from NZ_JBEXWT010000019.1 coordinate 55,823, forward strand.
GCCGACGCTGACCGAGCGGGTCCGGTCGCCGTCGCCGTGGTCGCGGATCACCGCGAAGGCGCCCGGGGCGCCCGCCGCGGTGGTGGCCTGCAGGGCGGCGCGCACACCGGCGAGGTCGGGGGCGGTCGGGGCGGTGGTGTCCTGGCCGGCGGCCGCGGCGGGCAGGGCACCGGTCGCCACCAGGACGGCGCCGGCGGCGGCCACCGCGAGCGGACGCAGAAGGCTGGTCTTCGCCATGTTCCTCGGTTCTCTCGTGAGCTGACGCGGTGTCGGACCGCGCCGTTCGAAGATCACTATCACGGGCCCGGGCGGTCCGTGGCAATGTGAACCGGTTCGCCCGCATTTCGCGTTGTGGGTGGTGAATTCAGCGAGCGCACCGTTCGTTTTCCACTCCGGGGCCAAGGTTTCACCTGCCGTGGCCTACCCGCGTCCACCGGGGAGGCCCATGCTGTTCGGGCGCTCGCGCCCCGGCACCACCGCCGGCGCGCACCCCGGACGCCGCATCCCGGCGGCAGGCACCTCCCGTCCCGAGCCCGGCTCGCCGGGCCGTCTCCCACCCGAGGAATTGTCATGACTTCGTCCACGAAGCCCCTGAGCCCCCGCTCCCGCCGCACCGCGACCGCGATCGGCTCCGCCGTCGCCCTGCTCGCCGCCTCGGCCGGCCTCTGGGCGGCCACCGCGAGCACCGCCCAGGCCGCCGCGCTGCCCACGCCCGACCACATCGTCGTCGTGGTGATGGAGAACCACGCCTACACCCAGGTCATCGGCAGCAGCAGCGCCCCGTACATCAACAACACCCTGAAGGCGGGCGGCGCCAACCTCACCCAGTCCTTCGGCATCACCCACCCGAGCGAGCCGAACTACTACGCGCTGTTCTCCGGCTCCACCCAGGGCACCGTCGACGACAGCTGTGTGACGGTCGGTGGCTTCCAGGCCGCGAACCTCGCCTCCGAGGTCATCGCCGCCGGCAAGACCTGGGCCAGCTACAACGAGTCCCTGCCCAGCCAGGGCAGCACCGTGTGCAGCAGCGGCAGCTACGCCCAGAAGCACAACCCGTGGTTCGGCTTCGGCAACGTCCCGCTCAGCTCGGCGAAGACCTTCGCCCAGTTCCCGACCGACTACAGCACCCTGCCGAACGTCTCCTTCGTGGTGCCGAACCTCTGCAGCGACATGCACGACTGCTCGGTCGGCACCGGCGACACCTGGATCAAGAACAACCTGGGCGCGTACGCCACCTGGGCGCAGACCCACAACAGCCTGCTGGTCGTCACCTTCGACGAGGACAACAAGCTGTCCGGCAACCGGATCCCGACCGTGATCTACGGCGCCCACGTGACGCCCGGCAGCAGCAGCGCCACCACCTACAACCACTACAACGTGCTGCGCACCCTGGAGGACCTGTCCGGTGCCTCCGGCCACGCGGGCAACGCGGCCTCCGCCGCCGACATCACCGGCATCTGGAACTGAGCCGCGGGGGTCGGGCCCTGACCTGATCCCCGTTCCTCCTCTTCCTGCTCCTGGCCCCGGGCCCGAGCCGGTGGCCGCTCGGTCACCGGCTCGGTCACCGGCTCGGGCCCGGCGTCGGCCGCACTGTCGGCCGCACTGTCGGCAGTGGCGTCGGCCGCGGGCCGTGTACCGTGCCGCCCGACCCCGGGTACCGCCGCCGTGCCGGCGCAGACCAGTGTCACCAGCCCCGCCGCCACCAGCAGCGCCCTTGTGGCCGGCGTGGACCCCGCGGTGTCGGTGGCCCGGTCGGCGCGCCGACCGGGCCACCGGTGTGGCCGGGGTCAGCTCGTCCGGGTCTGCGCCCAGTCGTAGAGGCGGTGGGCGCTGTCGCCGAAGCGGGTGGCGTACAGGGTGCCGGCCGGGCCGCCGGCCACGTCGTCGGTGGTGGTGGTGACGCCGACCACGGTGCCGGTCCCGGTGGCGGGGTCGAACCGGGCGAAGTGGGGGCCGCCGCTGGCCCCGTGCGACATGTCGCAGGTCCCGCCCCACAGGAGCGGCGCCTTGGGGCCGGAGTGGGCCGGCCCGGCGCAGTGGATCACGCGCGAGCCGGTGTACCTGCCGTCGGGATCGTTCAGCCGGTCCTTCGGGTACCCGAAGGCGTGCACGAATTCGGCCTCGGCGGGCGGGGTGAACGCGATCCGCTGGCTCCCGGTGACGTCCGCGACCCGCCGCCCGTCGGCCGAACGGTTCGCCACCAGGACCCCGGTGTCGTAGCCGGCCACGGCGACGTCCTCCGACGTGGTCCCGCCCGGATCGGCGTCCCAGCGGGAGGAGGTGGCCGCGGCCCTGATGCTGAAGCCGCCGAGCGGCTTGGTCCCGTTGCGGTAGCCGGGCACGAAGTAGAGGTTGTGGGTCCAGGTGTCGTCGGTCGCGGACGCCCCGACGCCCCGCAGGCAGTGCGCCGCAGTGACGACGGTGCTGCGGTTCGCGCTGTTGACGACCGTCGCGGTGCAACTGCCGTCGTAGCCGTCGGAGAAGGTGAAGAAGAGCCGGCCGACGCTCCGCTCCACCGCTCCGCCGTGGGTCCAGACGGCCCCGGGGTCCGGGGTGTCGGCGGGCAGCGGCCGCGGGTCGTCGGGGGTGTCGTCGTCCGCGGGCACGGGTGTGATCTCGGGGACCAGGGCGCCCGCCAGCCGCATCCGGTCGGGCGTCCAGTAGGCGTCGATCCGGCTGCGCTCCTGCGCGGTCGTGGCGCCGGAGCGGGTGGTGACGGTGTCCCGCTCCGCGGCGACGGCCGCGGTCGGCGGCAGCACCGCCGCCGCCGTGGTCGCACTCAGCAGGAGGGCGCCCACGGCGGCGAGCCTGCGGGGCAGAGCGTGGCCGGTGGTCGGTGTTCCAGGTGTCTTCGACATGTCCCGCACGGTAGGCACGGGACGTCAGGATCCCGTGTGGGTCGGGTCTCGTCGCCCGGGCGAAAGGATCAGCGTCCGGTAACGGCGTCACGGCCGTGTATCGGTCACGCCTGGAGCCGAACGGCCGTCAGGAGCGACAGGAGGGATGGCCCTTGAGACCTGGCCCGGCGCGGCCGGGTCGTCGACGGGCGGGGCGCCGACTGCGGCACCGGCTGCCGCGGCCCCCGGGGAGCCGCTCAGAGGCCGAGCTCGGAGAGGCCCGGGTGGTCGTCCGGGCGGCGGCCGAGCGGCCAGTGGAACAGGCGCTCCTCGGCGGTGATGGGCAGGTCGTTGATGGAGGCGTGCCGACGGGCCATCAGGCCGTCCTGGTCGAACTCCCAGTTCTCGTTGCCGTAGGAGCGGTACCAGCGGCCGGCGTCGTCGTGCCACTCGTAGGCGAAGCGGACCGCGATGCGGTCGCCGCCGTACGCCCAGAGCTCCTTGATCAGGCGGTAGTCGAGCTCGCGCCGCCACTTGCGGGTGAGGAAGTCGGCGATCCGCTCGCGGCCGGTGAGGAACTCGGAGCGGTTGCGCCAGCGGCTGTCCGGCGTGTAGGCGAGGGCGACCCGCCGGGGGTCGCGGGTGTTCCAGGCGTCCTCGGCGGCCCGGACCTTCCGTCGGGCGGTCTCCTCGGTGAACGGGGGCAGGGGCGGGCGCTGCTCGGTGCCGGTCTCGGGCATGGATGCTCCTCGGAATGGACGTTCCACTGGTGAGAACGATCGTTCTCACTGATGTGGCTACCATAGGAGAACCATCGTTCTCACGCAAAGGGCACAGCAGATGGACCAGGTGGACCCGCGGACCCGGATCCTCGACGCGGCCGAGGAGCTGTTCTACGGGCAGGGCATCCAGGTGGTCGGCATGGACGCCGTCCGGGCCGCCTCCGGCATGACCATGCGCCGCGTCTACCAGCACTTCCCGTCCAAGGGCGAGCTGGTCGAGGCCTACCTGCTGCGCCGCGACGGCCGCTGGCGGGCGAACCTCGCCGTGTACGTCTCGCGCACCGGGGGCCCCCCGAGGGAGCAGCTGCTCGCGGTCTTCGACTGGCTCGGCCGGTGGTTCGCCGAACCCGGATTCCGGGGCTGCGCCTTCGTCAACGCACTCGGCGAACTGGGCGCCGTCAGCCCCGCGGTGGTGGCCGCCGCCCGGCACCACAAGACGGAGTTCGGCAGCTACCTCGCGGGCCTGGCCGAGGCCGCCGGAGCCCCGCCCGCGACGGCCGTCCACCTGACCCTGCTGGCCGAGGGGGCGATCACCAGCGCGGCCGTCCACGGTGATCCGACGGCCGCCGCCGACGCCCGCGAGGCCGCCCGGCTGCTGCTGGAGGCGACGCCGGACCGGTAGCCCCGGCCGCGCGCGGGCCGCCCGGACGGGCCTACGCCAGGCCGCCGTTGCTCAGCAGCAGCTGCCCGTTGACCCACTGCCCCTGCGGCGAGCAGAGGAAGTCGACCAGGTGCGCGGTGTCGCGCGGGGTGCCGAGCCGGCCGAGCGGAGTCCGCCCGCGCAGCTCCGTCCTGGTCGCCCCGTCCATCCAGCCGGTGTCCACCGGGCCCGGGTTGACGACGTTGGCGGTCACCCCGAGGTGGGCGAACTCCTGGGCGGCGGCGAGCACGATCCGGTCCAGGGCGCCCTTGCCGGCGCCGTACGGGAGGTCGCCCACGGTGTGGTCGCTGGTCAGCGCGACGATCCGGCCGCTGCCCGGGGCGCCGGCGAAGCGGCGGCCGAACTCCCGGACCAGCAGCCAGGTGGCGCGCGCGTTGACCGCGAAGTGCCGGTCGAAGCTCTCGACCGTGGTGTCCAGCAGGCCGGAGTCGACCGATTCGCAGTGGCACAGCACCAGGGCGGTGACCGGGCCGAGTCGCTGCTCGGCCTCGGCGAAGACCCGTGCGGGTGCCCGTGGATCGGCCAGGTCGGCCTCGACCGGGAGCGCGCGGGCGCCGCGCTCGCGCAGGTCCAGGGCGATGTCCGTCGCCGCGTCCTCCTCGGCCCCCCAGGCCATCCGCCGGTCGTAGTCCGTCCAGTGGGTGAAGGCGAGGTCCCAGCCTGAGGCCGCGAGCCGCCCGGCGATGCCGGCGCCGATGCCGACCGTCCGGCCCACGCCCGTCACCAGGGCCACCGGGCGGGGGAGTCGGGGCGTCGAGTGGTGCCGACCGGGTGTCATGAGCCGCGATCGTTCCGGGCCGGACCGCACCGGGCAAGCGGTTTTCGCCCGAACGGGCGTTTATCGCCCATTGATCGCCGCCGCCTAGTCTCGGGCGCATGGACGAGAGAGCGGCCGAGCGGCCGGGGGCTTTGCCCGAGGGGCGGATGACGGAGCAGGACACCGAGCGGTTCCGGCACTTGCTGGCACGGCTGGAGGACTCGCTGGCGGTGGACCGGAAGGCGGCGGGGCGCGATGCCTGAGTGCGCCGAGCTGTGCCCGCCGGCGGTCCTGCCGGTGGCGGTGCTGCCGCTGTGGCGGCGGGGCGAGGCCGGGACGAGCTGGAACGCGGACGACCGGAACGCGGACCGGCCCGGGGTGCTGCGGGGGCACCCCGGGCCGGTGGTGGCCGGTCGGGCGGGTCAACCCGGCCAGGGAGGGCGGGCCGGCGCAGAGCCGGCGGGCTGACCGCTCAGCTGCAGCCGCAGTCGCACGAGCAGCAGTCGCAACCGTCGCAGCAGTCCCCGTCGCAGCAGTTGCAGCAGTCACCGCAGCCGCTGCAGTCGGGGCAGTTGCAGCACTCGCCGCAGTCGTTCCGCGCGCAGAAGCCTTCGCGGCGCTCGCGGCTGAACGGGTCCTCGTGATCGCAGCAGAGCAGCTGGCAGGTGCAGGCCATCAGTGCCCACATCGCGCACCCGGCGAGCAGGTTGCGCGGGTTCGGCGGCTTCTCGCCGGGCGGCGTGAAGCCCGGGCCCTGCGGCACCCACGGGGGGACGGGTGCCTGGCCGGGCGGAGCCTCCTGCGGCGGGGCCTGGTGGGGGTGCTCGCCGGTGGTGGTGTCCGGAGCGTCCGGCCGGCGGCAGCTGGTTCCGTGCCGGGCCGGGCCGAAGACCCGGTCCACCGCCCGCTCGGTCTCGTGCGCGAGCAGCACGTGCACCAGGGTGCGGTCGGCGAGTTCGACCTCGCGCAGCGCGAGCCGGATGCCGTGGACGGCGTCGCGGCAGAGCCGCTCGGCCTCGGCGCGGTCGGTGCCGGTGGCGGTCAGCGGGTTCCAGGCGCCCGAGGCCGCGTCGGCGGCCTGGTCCTCGGCGGCGTCGAGGAGGTGGGCGAGCCGGCCGAACAGCCGCCCGGCCTCGGCGAGCGGGGCGGCGTTGCCGGGGCGCCCGGCGATCGCGGCGGTGTGCGCGAAGGCGGCCGAGGTGGCGGTCTCGGTGGGCTCGGTGACCAGCAGGACGGACCCGCCGGGCCGCAGTGAGCGCTCCAACTCGCCCTGCCGGGAGGCCGCGTCGAGCAGCACGGCGGTGTCGAAGCCGACCGTCGAGGCGCTGCCCGCGCTCTGACGGTCCCAGCGACGGGTGACGGCCCGGGCCCCGGCGGCGACCGGGCGGCGGGCGAAGACGCCGTCGCGGTCCTCGACGTGGTCGCGGATCTTGACCGAGGCGAGCGCCAGCGAGACGGCGGCGGCGAGCCGGGCGCCCTCGCCCTTGGCGACGGAGGCGGTCCGCATGCCGCGCAGCGGGCAGGGCCCGGCGGTGCGGCGCCAGGAGGAGTCCTCCCGGGCGGCCTGGGCCTCGACCAGCACGGAGATGATCAGGCCGTCGTAGTTGGTCGCCGTCCGGGCGAGCTGTCCGTGGTCGTCCCGCAGTGCGAGGCAGAGCCCGCACAGGTGGGCCATCCAGGAGGTCTGCAAGCGCTCGGACAGTCGATGCCTGCACGGTCTGATGATGCCGAACACGCTGGTCCCCCTCGCCTCACGGGCCGCCGACCGGCCACGATTCGCGGCACATCATATGATCAGCAGCTCTTTCGGGCCGAGGCCCCGTCAAGTCCCCCGGGCCGGGACGGCTCACGGCCGTCGGTCGGCAGTGCCCATGCCCGGATCCCCTTCCCGTCCCGCGAACCGGTTCGCATCCCGGCTCTTGCGCCGCCGTGCGGATGGCGTATCTTGAACGTGTTCAATTGAACGCGTTCAAGGGGGTGGCTCGGGTGGCCGAGGTTCGGCGGGTGTCGTCCTGTCAGTGGGGGTGGGCCGTCGCCGCGGTGGTGGCGGCAGTGCTCGCGACGGGCCTGGGGACCGTCCTCGCCGGGCCCTTCGCCGGGCTCTTCGTGATCACCGCGATCGCGGCCTTCTTCCCGCTCGCCGCGCGGGAGAGCCCGAGGAGCTTCGCCCGGGCCTGTCTCGTCGTCGGGACGGGCCTGCTGGCCTGGGCGGTGATCGGCACCATCGTCGGGATGTTCCTGTTCATCCCGGCGGGCCTGCTGCTGATCGTCGCCACCTTCGCGGACCGCGACAACCGGCCGGGTGCGCGGTTCGCCCTCACCGTGCCGCTCGTGGCCGCGGTGGTCGCGGCGGCGGTCGTGACCCTGTTCGTCCGCGGGACGCAGGACCCCGACAACGAGCCACCGCCCACCTTCCACGCGACGCTCGACCCCGGCGGCCGGTACGACGACCGGGACTTCGAGCTGCGGAAGACGCGGCTCCGGGACTACGGCGCCACGTCGGCCGCGGTCGGTGTGTGGCCGGTCGGTCGCCTCGAACTCGTCGTGGGAATGCCCAGGGTCTTCGCACAGGGGCAGAGCCGGGATGCGCTCAAGGAGCAGATCCTGCGAGTACCGGGGGTCGTGGAGGTGCGTCTCTGCACGTTCCACACCTGCGACTAGCGGGTTCCGCCCGCCGCCCGCCGCCGGTCGTCCGTCGCCGCCGTCCGTCGCCCAGGGGTGAGCGGAGCCCTGGAGCCCGGTGAGTGGATCTCATATCCGGGATAGCATCGCGAATATGGGAATCGACACGGCCGCCGACGAGCGGCTGGCGCAACGCCTCGCCGAGCTGAGGCTGGAACGCGGGTGGACGCTGGAGGAGTTGGCACGGCTGGCGGACGTCAGCCGGTCGACGCTGTCCCGGGTGGAGCGGGCGGAGGTCAGTCCGACGGCCGCGCTGCTCGGCCGGCTGTGCGCCGTGTACGGGCGGACCATGTCGCGGCTGCTCGCCGAGGTGGAGTCCGGCCCGGCGCGGCTGGTGCGGGCCGGGGAGCAGCAGGTCTGGCGGGACGTGACGACCGGTTTCGTCCGCCGCTCGGTCTCCCCGCCGCACGGCTCGCTGCGGGCGGAGATCATCGAGGGCCGGCTGCCGGCCGGCGCGGACATCACCTACGGCCGCGCCTGTACGGCCGGCCGGGAGCACCACCTGTGGCTGTTCGAGGGGCACCTGGAGCTGACCGTGGAGGGCGAGCCGCAGCCGCTCGGCCCCGGCGACTGCCTGCGCCACGTCGGCGGCGTCAGCCGCTTCCGCAGCCTCGGCCCGGGCGAGGCCCGGTACGCGCTGGTGGTGATCGAGCCGTGAGCGCCGCCACCGGCCCGATAGCCGGGCAGCCCGAGGGGCCCGGGAAGACCGAGGCGCGCGCGGAGACCGAGGCGCGTACGGAGGCCAAGGCCGCCAAGGAGGCCATCGACCCGAAGGCCGCCAAGCAGGCCGAGGACCCGAAGGAGCGCTTCGACGCCGCCGGGCGCCGGGTCCTGCTGGTCTGCGTCGCGGGCGGCTTCACCACGCTGCTCGACCAGTCCGTCCTCAACACCTCCATCCCCGCCATGCGCGAGACCCTGCACGCCGGGCCCGCCGACCTCCAGTGGATCGTCGCCGGCTTCTCGCTCGCCTTCGGCCTCGCGCTGATCCCCGGCGGGCGGCTGGGCGACGTCAAGGGCCGCAAGTGGTTCTTCGTCACCGGCCTCGCCCTGTTCACCCTGGTCAGCCTGGTCTCCGCGACCGCCACCGAGCCCGGGGTGCTGATCGCCGCCCGGCTGCTCCAGGGCGCGGGCGCCGGCCTGGTCAACTCCCAGATGATCGGCACCCTCCAGGACGTCTTCGACGGCCAGCTGCGGGCCCGCGCCCTCGGCATGTACGCCGTCACCGGCGGCCTCGCCTTCGCGCTCGGCCCGCCGATCGGCGGCGCCGTGCTGGCCCTGGCCGGCCCCGAGGCCGGCTGGCGGATGACCTTCCTGCTCAACGTCCCCTTCGGTCTGGCCACCGTCGTCCTGGCGGTCCGTCACCTGCCGAAGCCCCGCCCCAGCGCGCGGAACGCCAATCTCGACCTCCTCGGCCTGCTGCTGGTCGGGGCGCTCACCCTCGCCCTGATGCTGCCCTTCGTCCGGCCGCCCGGTTGGACCGGTTGGTTCGCCTTCGCTGCCGCCGCCCTGCTGCTGCTCGGCGCGCTCGCGTGGTGGCAGCGCCGCTACGCCCGGGCCGGCGGCCACCCGCTGATCCACCCGGCGCTCACCCGCTCCGCGCCGTACGCGCTCGGGACGGCCACCGCGATGGCCCAGTTCGGCTCCTCGCTCGCCGCCTCGCTGGTCCTGACCATGTTCCTCCAGGACGGCCTCGGCCTCTCCCCGATGGGCGCCGCGCTGGTCGCGCTGCCCTCGGCCGTGGCCATGGGCGTGGCCTCGGCGCTCGCCTGGCGGGTCGTCCAGCGCTACGGCCGACGCACCGTCACCGTCGGGCTGGTCGGCTCCGCGCTCGGCATGCTGCTCAGCGGACTGCTCGCGCACTGGGCGCCCGCCGCCGTGCTGCCCTGGCTGCTGGCGCTGATGCAGCTGCTCGGCGGCGCCTCGGTCGGCCTGATGGGCTCCACCAACCAGGCGTACGTGCTGCGCCACGCGCCCGCCGAGGCGGCCGGGGTGAGCGGGGCGATCCTGCAGATGGCCCAGCGGATCGCGGCGGCCGTCGCGATCTCGGCGCTGTCCGGGGTCTACCTGCGGGAGACCGCCGCGGGCGGCGGGCACCGCTCCGCCTACCTGACGGCGAGCGTGGTGTGTGCCGCGGTGGCCGCACTCGCCGTCCTGGCCTCGGTGCTCGCCGGCCGCGCCACCGCCCGCGAGCAGCGCGAGGGCGAGCCGGCCGCGATGAGCCGAGGGCGAACTCCGGTCCGCTAGCCGGTGGTCCGTGCGTACCGTGGCGGGCATGACCGACGTACGGAACCTGACCGTGGACCTGCCCGAGGTGACGCTCGCCTACCGCGAGAGCGGACGGCCCGGCGGCCCGCCCCTGGTACTGCTCCACGCCCTCGGCGAACGCGCCGCCGACTGGGACACCGTCCTGCCCGACCTCGCCCCCGGCTACCATGTGTACGCACTCGACCTGCGCGGTCACGGCGGCAGCGGCCGCACCGCCCGCTACTCGCTGGAAGCGATGCGGGACGACGTGCTGGCCTTCCTCGACGCCCTCGGCCTCGCCCGCGTCGACCTGGCCGGCCACTCGATGGGCGGCGCCGTCGCCTGCCTGCTCGCGCAGGCCGTGCCGGAGCGGATCGAGCGGCTCGTCCTGGAGGACGTTCCCGCGCTGTACCCGCGCCCGGCGAGCGCGCTGCCCGAGGATCCGGACCCGGACGTGCACTTCGACTGGGCGATGGTCCGGGCGGTCCGGGCCCAGCTCGACGACCCGGACCCGGCCTGGCGGGCGGGGCTGGCGAGGATCACCGCCCGCACCCTGGCGGTGGCCGGCGGCCCGGCCAGCCACATCCCGCAGGAGCGGATCGCCGAACTCGCCCGGCTGATCCCGGACTGCCGCCTGGTCACCGTCGAGGCCGGGCACCTGGTGCACGGTGCCCGGCCCGCCGAGTTCGTCGCCGCGGTGGCGCCGTTCCTGGCCCGCTGATCGGCGGGCCCGCGAGCCCGCCGAGCCGCTGATCGGCGAGGCCCCGCCGGCCGGGTGGGTCAGACGCCGTGCTCGACGGGCAGCCGCCCGTTGCGCACCGCCGTCAGCAGGTCGGCGTGGTCGGCCTCGGTGCGGTCCGCGTAGGCCACCGCGAAGGCGGCGACCGCCTCGTCCAGCGCCTCGCTCTTGCCGCAGTACCCGGCCAGCAGGCCCGGGTCGACGGTGTGCGAGTGCGCCCGGGCCAGCAGGGCGCCGGTGATCCGGGCGTAGTCGTCCAGCTGGGACGGCTGCAGGGCGGCCGGGTCGACGCTGCCCTTGCGGTTGCGGAACTGCCGCACCTGGTACGGGAGTCCGTCGACGGTGGTCCAGCCCAGCAGGGTGTCGCTGACCACCTGCATGTGCTTCTGCCCGAGCACCACCCGGCGGCCCTCGTGGCCGTCCGGCACGGACCGCGCTCCGGTCGGCAGGTACGGCAGCAGCGCGGACGGACGCGCCTCCTTCACCTGCAGCACCAGCGGCTGGTCCCGGTGGTCGGTGAGCAGCACCACGTACGAGCGGGTGCCCACGCTGCCGGTGCCCACCACCCGGAACGCCACGTCCTGCACCCGGTAGCGGGACAGCAGGGTGCGCACCTCGGCCGGCACCGTCTCGACGTACGGGCCGAGCGCGTGCGCGACGGAGCGGGCGGTCTCGTCGGTCACCTCGGTGAGCACCGGGGGAGCGGCCGTGAAACGCCAACCGCCGTCCTCGGTGCGGTCGGTGCTGCGGGCGGCGAACCGCGCGCTGGTGTTGCCGAGCGCCTTCGCGCCGACCTTGCGCAGCACCTCGGCGAGGTCGTGCGCCTCGGCGAAGGAGACCAACTGCTCGTCCGCGACGGCATTCCAGGCGTCCAGCCCGGGGAGCTTGGCGAGCGTGCGGACGGTCCGGCGGTAGGAGCCGGCCACGTGCTGGGCGGCCTCACGCGCGGTGGTCGCGCTCGCTCCGGTCTCCCGGGCGGCCAGCACCAGGCTGGCGGCGAGCCGCTTGAGGTCCCACTCCCAGGGGCCGCGGACGGTCTCGTCGAAGTCGTTGATGTCCAGCACGATCTGGCCGCGGGCATCGCCGTACAGGCCGAAGTTGGCGGCGTGCGCGTCCCCGCACAGCTGCGCGTCGATGCCGGTCACCGGGGTGCCCGCGAGGTCGGCGGCCATCAGCCCGGCCGATCCGCGCAGGAACGCGAACGGGCTCGCGGCCATCCGGCCGACCCGGATCGGCACCAGCCGGGCTATTCGGCCGGTGTTGGAGGCCTCCAGCGCGGACACGGCGGTCGGCCGGTCGGGCGCGGGCGTGAACTCCGCGTGCTGCTCCCGGGGCACCCGCGTCCGCAGCTCCTTGCCGCGCTCCCGCGCCCTCCCGTCCTGCGCCGAGGCGAACCCGGCCACCGCGAATCCGCGCCGGGTCCGCCCGTCCGTTCCCGCCGCCGGCCCCGACTGAGCCTCGGCCACCTCGGCCCCACCCACGTGCGCCACTTTTCCCGCCTGTCCCTTCCGGTCCTCATCCCGCCCGCGACCTGCGCGGACGTTCGTCGGGGGGAGTGACGTACGGCGTGGCGCGGTGGTTCCGGGGGGAGGCGGTCCGGTTCCCTCCGGGTCAACGGCCGAGGCGGGTTCGCGGGTTCACCGTCCCGGGCGGGGAATTCCCGAAAGGGGAGTTCGCTGGTCAAGGGCGCGCGAGGAAACGGGAGTTGTGAGGTGCGCATGGCATCCCAGCGGCTTTTCCATCGACGGGATCCCATCAATGCAAGGAATTCGCCCGTTACTTGTTTGATTCGCTCAAGTCCCTTCCGTTCCCGGATCGAATCTGACAGCATCGTCCGCTATCCGGCGACCGATCGCCGGTGATCACCGCGCCGGTGTACCCGTGACGTGTCCGTCCGTGACCGAGGTGCCCCGCGACCTCCGGTCACCGCCGTCGAGGCGCGGCCGACCGGCCACGCCACGTGGAGGAGATGTGACCACCCAGGCCGGCACCCGTGTGCCCGCCCCCGACTCCGCCCACCGGCCCGCGCCCTGGGTCCGCACCAGACTGCGGGCGAACCCGGCGGCCGCGCTGCTCATGGCGGCCCTCGCGTTCGTCACCGTCTTCCTGGCGGCGGCCTTCCCGCGCGTCACGGACCGGGGCGCGGACTCGGCGCTCCAGGAGTTCGTCCGCCAGAAGGGCCCCAACCCGACCAGCCTGCAGACCACGTCCAGGACGCGGGACGACGACACCGCGGTCGAACTCGACCGGGTGCAGCGGCAGCTCGTCGAGCAGGCCGGCGGGCGGCTGACCTTGGCCCGCTCCGGGCAGGCCTACGGCGCCCGCGCCCTGGGAGAGCACTCCATGGCCAATCCGGGGTACGCCCACATCTCGGACAAGGAGCCCTATCCGGCCCTCAGCCTGCTCTACCTGCACGACCTGGCCGCCCGGGCCACCCTCACCGACGGCACCTGGCCCACGCCCGGCGACGTCGGCGGTCCGCTGCCGATCGTGGTCAGCGAGAAGGCCGCCGAGACCATCGGCATCAAGCTCGGTGACGTCATCGACAACGGCGTCGAGAGCTCGGGCGCCAAGCGGACCACCGTGGTGGTCGGCCTCTACCGGGTCAACGACCCCCAGGACCCGTTCTGGGACGACCTCGGCTGCCCGGCCCGTGCCTGCCTGAACGCCAAGCCCGACCACGAGCACTGGACGACCAGCGGGTTCGTCGACGGCGGCAGCCTGCCCGCGATGGTCCGCTGGGGTTCGAAGGCCGAGAACTTCTGGCGGCTGCCCGTCGACCCCGCCTCGCTGCACACCGACGGCATCGACCGCACCCGCGACGTCGTCCGCTCCTTCCTGACCGGGCGCGACGCCGCTGCCCTGGTCGACGGGACCGGGCGCGCCGACCTGCACACCGTCTCCGGCCTGCCCGACGTCCTCACCCGGGCGGACGAGCGCTACCGGGCCTCGCTGCCGCTCAGCACGATCGGACCGGCCGGCGTCGCGGGCGTCGCCACCGTGGTGCTGTTCCTGGCCGCCGCGCTCACCACCGACCGGCGCGCCGCCGAGATCCGGCTGCTGCGGGCCCGCGGGGGCTCGCTCGGCGGGGTGCTGCGGCGACTGCTCGGCGAGGGGGCGGTCACCGTCCTGCCCGCCGCCGCGCTCGCCACGGCCCTCGCCCTGGTGCTGCTGCCCACTGCCCGCTGGGACCGCGCGGTGGCGGCAGCCCTGGTCACGACCCTGATCGCACTGCTGGCCTTTCCGGTGCGCGCGGCCCTGTTGTGGTCCCGTCGGCGGCCGGCCGGCGGCCGACGCCGGCTGGTCGGCGAACTCGCCGTCCTGGCGGTCACCGTGGCGGCCGTGGCGGAGGTCCGGCGCCGGGGCGTCGGCCACTCCGGGGCCGGGGTGGACCCGTTGCTGGTCGCCGCCCCGCTGCTGCTCGCCGTCACCGGCGGACTGCTGCTGGCCAGGATCGAGCCGGTGGCGGTCGGCCGGCTGGCCGCCCTCGTCGGCCGGGGCCGAGGCCTGACCGGCTTCCTCGGACTCGCCCGGGCCGCCCGCGACGCCTCCGGCCGCCGCAGGCCCTCCGCGCTGCCCCTGCTCGCCCTGCTGATCGCCGTCACCACGACCGGCTTCGGCGCCACCGTGCTCGACACCGTCGACCACGTGCGGACCCGCGCCGCGCGCATCGCCACGGGCGGGGACATCGGCGTCTCCCTCCCGGACTACGCCACCCTCACCGAGCAGTTCACCCGGGCCGCCGCCGCCCTGCCCGGCGTCCGCGCCTCGACCGCGGCCTGGATCGAACCCAGGGCCCGCCTCCTCGGCGGCGACCGGAAGGACACCGAGGCCTACCTGGTGGCGGTGACCGATCCGACGGCGTACGCCGAGATCGCCCGGGTCCTCGGGGCCGGCGGGTTCGATCCGGCGAAGCTGGCCGGGGCGTCCGGCGGCCGGGACACCCCGGTGCCCGCCCTGGTCAGCCGCGACCTGGCCGAACGCCTGGCCGCAGGGCCGTCCCGGGTGCGCACGCCCAACGGCAACGATCTGAACCTCACCGTCGCCGGCATCGTCGGCGCCACCCCCGCGCTGCCCGACCCGGGCAAACCGTTCGTCGTCGTTCCCGCCGGCCCCGCCTGGGAACGACTGCCGGACACCAAGCGGGAGAACCACTGGTTCGCCGTCGGCGACGTCGACCCGGACCGGGTCAGGACGGCTCTGCGGGACAACGGCGGAGCCCGGCCGGTCGGCCTGGCCAAGCTGATCGCGGACGACGCCACGACCGTCGGCAAGGACACCCACGGCCTGCCCGCCGGATACACGGTGCACAGCAGCCGGGAGACCGCCACCGCGCTCGGCGACGACCCACTGCAGCGCGCCGCCGGGCGGCTCTTCCGGTACGCGGCCGCCGCCGGAGCCGGATTCGCCCTGCTCGCCGTCCTGCTGACGCTCCTGCGTGCCGCACCCGACCGCACCGCCGTACTCGCCCGGCTGCGCACCATGGGTCTGCCGCCCCGACAGGGGCTGGCACTGATCCTGACCGAGGCGCTGCCGCAGACCCTGGCGGCGGCCGCCGGCGGCGGTCTGGTCGCGCTGGCGGCGGTCGCCCTGCTGGGCGGGGCCTTCGACATCTCGACGCTGGTCGGCGCCGAGGTCGGGGACGTCATCACCCCCGTGCCGATGCCGGTGCTGCTGCCCACCGCGGGCCTGGCCCTGCTGGTGGGCCTCGGGGTGGTGCTGGAGACGCTGGTCGCCGGCCGGCGCCAGATCGCCACCGAGCTGCGGGCGGGGGAGCAGGCGTGACGGCGGGACAGCCCGCACTCGCGGCCCCGGCGATGGGTCCACGGGGGTGGTCGGCGGGGGTGGTCCGCGGGTTCCCCGGGGCCGGGGCGTAGCGTGGGGCGGATGGGTGGGCTTCGGAGGGGAACGGTCGGACGGCTCCCGGCCGCCGCGGGCGGGGTGCTCGCGGTGGCGGCGGGCCTGACGGTGCGGGCCGTGGCGGGCGGGGATCTCGCCAAGTACGCCGGGGACGCGCTCTACACCGTCCTGGTGTACGCGCTGGTGGTGCTGGTCGCGCCGCGCGTCCGGCCGGTACGGGCCGCGGTGGTGGCGGCCGCGGTGAGCTGGGTGGTGGAGCTGTTCCAGGCGACCGGGCTGCCCGAGGAGTGGGGGCGGCGCAGCGGACTGGTCCACCTGGTGCTGGGTTCGACCTTCAACCCGCCGGACCTGTTCTGGTACCTGGTCGGCGCGGGCTGTGCCGGAGCGCTCCACCGGGTGCTGCGTACCTCCCGAGTCGCAGCTACCGGTGGAGCAGCCTCCGGAAAGGGCTCCGCTCGACGGTCCGCCGGGACCTGACCGACCGTCAGAGCGGAAGCAGATCCGGCCGCTTGGGCTCGACGTGGTCGCCCGAGGACTCGCCGCGCAGGCGCCGGCCGACCCAGGGCAACAGGTGCTCGCGGGCCCACTGGATGTTCTCCCGCCGCTGGTCGGCGGGGCTGAGCACGGGGGTGTCCGGCCACGCGGCCTCAGGGTCCTGCGCGGTGCGCAGCCCCAGCGAGCGGGCGGCCAGCAGGGCGACCCGCTGGTGGCCCTCGGGCGACAGGTGCAGGCGGTCCTCGCTCCACGCGCGGCGGTCCTGCACGGCGCGCAGCGACCACAGGTCGGCCACCTTGCAGCCGTTGCGGTCGGCGACGGCGCGCATGTGCCCGTTGTAGGTGGCGATCTTGCCGCGCAGGTGCTTCAGCAGCGGCACGTCCTTGGTGTCGAAGCCGGTGCAGATCAGCACCGTCCCGGCGCTCTCGGCGAGCCGGACGACGGCGGCCTCGAAGCGCTCGGCCACCTCGTCCGGGTCGGCGCCCGGCCGGAGGATGTCGTTGCCGCCCGCGCAGAAGGTGACCAGGTCGGGCTGGAGGCGCTGGACCTGCGGCACCTGCTCGGCGGTGATCTGGTCGAGCAGTCGGCCGCGCACCGCGAGGTTGGCGTAGCGGAAGGTGCCCGGCGGGCGTCCGTCGGCGAGGATTCCGGCGAGGCGGTCGGCCCACCCGGCGAACCGGCCGTCGATGCCGGGGTCGTTCAGACCCTCGGTGAAGCTGTCCCCGAGGGCGGCGTACGAATCGAGGTCAAGGGTCTCCTGGAGATTCGGCATGAAAGAGATAGTTCACCCAATCAAGTGACCTACGCCACCGTAGGTGACCCTGGTGGAACGTGAGATGGGCCACGTGCCCTTCCCTGCCGCCGTGTTCGCGGAGCGTTCGCAGAGAGCCGGTCCCCGGAAAGCACAAGATCGCCACCCCCTTCCGCTTTCCGATCCGTCCGGCGGATCCTCGAAGGGAGCGGCCGCTCAGGCCGCCGCCCTGCCAGGGGAAGGCATCCATGACCACCGACCTGCGCTCCGATCCGCCCGAGAACTGGTTCGTCGACGACCGCTGCACCAACTGCGACGTCGCCCGGCAGCTCGCGCCGGGCCTGGTCCGCGAGCACGAGGGCCGTTCCGAGCTGGTCCGCCAGCCGCGCGACGCGGCCGAGCGCCGACAGCTGCTCGCCGCCGCCCACGCCTGCCCGACCCGCTCCATCCGGTCCGGCGCCGGGCCGCTGGACCCGGCCGAGGACCCGTTCCCGCTGGCCCTCGCCGACGACCTGCTGCTGCTCGGCCACAACTCCCGCCGCACCGCGGGCGCCAACTCCTACCTCTGCCGCCGCCCGACCGGCTGGGTGATGGTCGACACGCCGCGCTACAGCGAGGCCCTGGCCGCCCGGTACGCCGCGCTCGGCCCGGTCACCGACGTCCTGCTCACCCACCGCGACCACGCCGCGCACGGGCGGGCGTACGCCGACCGCTTCGGTGCCCGGCTCTGGATCCACGAGGGTGATCTGGCGGCCGCTCCCGACGCCGATCGGGTGCTGCGCGGCACCGGGCCGACGGAGGTCTCGCCCGGTCTGGTCGCCCACCCGTTCCCCGGGCACACCCGGGGCAGCGTGCTCTTCCTGGCGGACGAGCGGTACTGCTTCAGCGGCGACAGCCTGTACTGGTCCCGCACCACCGGGGACATCGAGGTGGCGGAGTCGGTGACCTGGTACTCGATCGAGGAGCTCGCCGCCTCGCTGCGGCGCGGCCTCGGGGTGCTGCGCTTCGAGTGGCTGCTGCCCGGCCACGGTGGGCGGCGCCGGATGTCCGTCGAGGAGGCGGACCGCCGGCTGCGGGCGCTGGCCGAGCGGTGCCGGGAGCTGCGGCCCGGGCCGGTGGACTTCGGCGCGCACCGCTGGTAGTCGCGGGTCGCACGCGGGACGGTCCGCCCAGGGGCGCCTGGGGGTGAGCTCCGGCGGCCGGTGCGCCGGTCCCTGCGCCGGGTGCGCGGGGGCGTGCGACCGCCGGGAGCGCCCGCCCGGGTGTGCGAACGGTTCCGCCGGGGCAGCCGCCTTGGGAACGAAGGTCTTCGGCCCCGCGAACCCCGAACTCCGTGCGACGAACTCCCCGTGATCCAAGGATGGTTGAGTCATGCTCACGCAGACACCGGAGCGTCACGCCCGGCCGCGGCGCTACCTGATGTGCCGGCCGACGCACTTCACCGTGGACTACGCGATCAACCCGTGGATGGACCCCTCCCAGCCCACCGACACCGCGCTCGCCCTGCGCCAGTGGGAGCGGCTCTACTGGACGTACCGCCGGCTCGGTCACACCGTCGAGCTGATCGACCCGGTGCCCGGCCTGCCGGACATGGTGTACGCCGCCAACGGCGCCACCGTGCTGGACGGCCGGGCCCTGGTCGCCACCTTCCGCCACCCGGAGCGGGCCGCCGAGTCGGAGGCCTACCTGGCCTGGTTCCGCGAGCACGGCTACCGCGAGGTGCGCCGGGCCGGGCACGTCAACGAGGGCGAGGGCGACCACCTGGTGGTGGGCCGCCGGGTGCTCGCCGGGACGGGCTTCCGCTCCTCGCGCGCCGCGCACGCCGAGGCCGGGGAGCTGTTCGGCGTCCCGGTGGTCAGCCTGACCCTGGTCGACCCGCGCTTCTACCACCTGGACACCGCACTGGCGGTGCTCGCCGACGACCACGTCATGTACTACCCGGAGGCGTTCGACGCCGACAGCCGCTCGGTGCTGCGCGCCCTCTACCCGGACGCGATCCTCGCCGACCGGGCCGACGCCGAGGTGTTCGGGCTCAACGCGGTCTCGGACGGGCGCCGGGTGCTGCTGCCCGAGGCCGCCAAGAACCTGGCCGGCCGGCTGGCCGAGCACGGGTACCAGCCGGTCCCGGTGGACGTCTCGGAGCTGCTGAAGGGCGGCGGCGGGGCGAAGTGCTGCACCCTGGAGCTCAGGCCGCGGTGACGGGCCCCGGTGGCGTCCCCGGTGGCGGACGGCCCGGGGCCGGGTTCGAACTCCCGCCGGACGTCAGGGCATGACGGGTGTTCGGGCGTACGGGCGGTGGTGCCGGAAGCCGAACGGCACCGGTCCGCTCGTGACCGTACCGAGCGGACCGGTGCCGCGGTGGGACCTCGGCCCCCGAACCGGGGGTCAGGGCCTCAGGGCCTGATGAGCGCGGGGCCTCGGGACTGCGAGGCCCCGAGGCCTCAGGCGCCGAGCCAGAGGTCCGGACCGAACACCTCGTAGTGGATGTCCGCCGCCGGGACGCCGGCGGTCAGCAGCTGCTCGCGGACGGCGCGCAGGAAGGGGAGCGGGCCGCAGAGGTAGGCGGTGGTGCCGGCCGGAACCTCGACGGTGGACAGGTCCACCAGGCCGGTGCGCTCGGCCGGCCACTCGCCGAGCGGCTGCTCGTAGAAGACGTGCGAAGTGGCGTTCGGCAGCGCGGTGGTGAGCTGCGCCAGCTCGGCGCGGAAGGCGTGGCTCAGCTGGTCGCGGTCGCCGTGGACGGAGACGATCCGCCGGGTGGAGCCGGTGGTGGCCAGGTGGTCGAGCATGGCGGTCATCGGGGTGTTGCCGATGCCGGCGGAGGCGAGCAGCACCGGGCCGTCGCCGTCGGCCAGGGCGATGTCGCCCAGCGGGGGCGCCAGCTCGATCGGGTCGCCGGCCTTCAGGTGGTCGTGCAGGTGGTTCGAGACCTCGCCGCCGTCCTCGCGCTTGACGCTGAAGCGCAGCGCGCCGTCGGCGCCGCCGGAGAGGCTGTACTGGCGGATCTGGTGGGCGCCGTCGGCCAGTTCGGTGCGCACCGAGACGTACTGGCCGGGGTGGAAGGCGGGCACCGGGCGGCCGTCGGTCGGGCGGACGAGGTAGGTGGTGACGGCCTCGGTCTCCTGGACCCGGGCGATCACGGTGTAGGGGCGCCACAGGTCGGCCGGGTCGCCGCCGGCGGCCACCTCGGCGCGCAGCCGGTCCTCGACGGCGATCAGCGCGTTGGCCATCAGCCAGTAGACCTCGTCCCAGGCGGCGGCGACCTCGGGGGTGACGGCCTCGCCGAGCACCTCGACGATGGCGGCGAACAGGTGCTCGTGGACGATCTTGTACTGGTCGTTGCCGATGCCGACGGAGACGTGCTTGTGGGCGATGCGGGCGAGCATCGCGTCCGGCCGCTGGTCCGGGTTGGCGACCAGGGCGGTGGCGAAGGCGGCTATCGAGCCGGCCAGGGCCTCGCGCTGGCTGCCGTTGGCCTGGTTGCCCCGGTTGAAGAGGTCGCGCAGCAGCTCCGGGTGCGCGGCGAACATCCGGTCGTAGAAGCGCGGGGTGATGTCCCCGATGGCGGCGCCCACGACGGGCAGGGTGGCCTCGATGACCTCGGCGGACTTCGCGGACAGCATCAGACGACTCCTAAGTGGTATCTGGGATTCGCATTAAAGGCCGCAAGGTGGCGTGCGGCCCCGGGTGGGCTGATCAGCCGGTGGGTCCGGCGGTGTCGGCGGGTGGTGCGGTGCGGGCCGGTCCGGTGGTCAGGCCGAGCAGGACCGGCCCGGCGGGGGAGGCCACCAGATCGCCGACGGAGAGGTGGTCGAGCGCCGCGAAGAACGCCTCCTGGGCGCCCCGCAGTGCCCCGCGCAGCCGGCACGCGGCCCGCAGCGGGCACGGCGGCTCGTCCTCGCAGCCGACCACGTCGCCGACCCCCTCCAGTTCCCGCAGCAGCAGTCCGATCGAACCGGTGCGCCCGGCGAAGGTGAGCATCAGCCCGCCGCCGCGACCGCGCCGGGCCTCCACCACCCCCAGGTGCTGCAGTCGGCTGACCACCTTCGCCGCGTGGGTGTACGGCACACCGACCGACTCGGCCACCTCGCGGGTGGTCGGGTTGTCGCCCTCGCCCAGGACGGCCAGTCGCATGGCGATCCGCAGGGCGATGTCGGTGCTCTTGGTCAGCCTCACGTTCGGAACGCTATCGAATACGACTCTCCAACTCCAATTTTCTGCACGACTTCGATCGAGACCCTGGTCACGTCGGCCGGCCGAGGGTCCGGGATCCGGGGTCAGGGGTGATGGTCGCGGTCACGCATCGATCGAAACTGAACAGTTGGCGACATTAGTAGTCACTCCCTGACGGAAAGTCAGAGGCGCTCTTACGCTTCCCCCTGCTCCGAACACCACCACAGCCGCATCACCCGTACGTGCCGAGCAGCTGGAGAGATCCGTGAGAACACCCCGTACTCCCCGCATACCCCGCACCCGGACGGGGGGGGGGGGGGGGCCCCCCCCCCCCCGCCCCCGGGGGGGGGGGGGCCCCCCGGGGGGGGGGGGGGGCCCCCACCCCGCCCGCGCCCCGCCCGAGGGGGGGGGGCCC
>NZ_JBEXWT010000019.1:77228-122222 GCF_040629945.1 Kitasatospora sp. NPDC005856
ACCCCCCCCCCCCCCCCCGCGGGGGGCCCCCCCCCCCCCCCCCACGGCCGCACTGCTGTCACTGCCCGCCACGGCCGAGGCCGTCACGCCACCGCCGGCCGTCGCCGCGCACGTGGCGGTCGCGCCCTACCCGGCGGGCGTCGCGCTCACGCCGGACGGCGGCCACGCCTACGTGACCAGCCAGAGCAGCGGCGCCGTCAGCGTGCTGGACACCGCGAGCAACACCGTCTCCGGCGGCTTCACCGCCGGGACGGGCTCGTACGCCGTCGCCGTGTCGCCCGACGGGCACCGGGCCTACCTGACGCACCACCTGGACAACGCGGTCAGCGTCGTGGACACCGCGACCGGCACCGTCACCGCGAGCGTCCCGGTCGGTGCCCAGCCCTGGGGCCTCGCCCTCGCGCCGGACGGCTCCCGCGCCTACGTGAGCAACGCCGCCGCCAACACCGTGAGCGTGCTGGACACCACGACCGACACCGTGACCGCGACCGTGCCGGTCGGCGCCGAACCGCACGGGCTGGCCGTGACCGCGGACGGCACGCGGCTGTACGTCGCCGCCTCCGGGGACAAGGCCGTCACCGTGGTGGACACCGCGACCGGCACGGTGAGCGGCACCGTCGCGGTCGGCCACGGCGCCTTCGGGCTCGCGCTCAGCCCGGACGGCACCCGGCTGTGGGCCGCCGACGGCGACGACGGCACCGCCGCGGTGATCGACACCGCGGCCGGCACCCTCCTCGGCACCGTCGCGGTCGGCTCCGGGCCCTACGCCGTGACCCTCTCCCCGGACGGCGCGGCGGCCTACGTCTCCAACTACGCCGACAGCACCCTGAGCGTGGTGGACACCGCGAGCCGGACGGTCACCGCGACCGTCCCGGTCGGCGCCGCCCCGTACAGCCTGGCCCTGACCGCCGACGGGCGGCGCGGCTACCTCGCCGACTTCACCGGCGACGCCGTCGACGTGGTGAACTTCCCGCTGCCGCTGCCGGACGTCACCGCGATCAGCCCGAACGCGGGCTCCGGGGCGGGCGGCACCACGGTGACCATCACCGGCACCGACCTGGCCGGCGCCACCGCCGTCACCTTCGGCGCGGCCGGCGCCGCCACCTCGTTCAGCTGCACCAGGGCGAGCTGCACCGCGACCGCCCCGGCCACCACCGTGACCGGGCCGGTGGA
Source organism: Kitasatospora sp. NPDC005856 (assembly GCF_040629945.1). Taxonomy (NCBI): domain Bacteria; kingdom Bacillati; phylum Actinomycetota; class Actinomycetes; order Kitasatosporales; family Streptomycetaceae; genus Kitasatospora; species Kitasatospora sp. NPDC005856. Next base: position 78,402 of record NZ_JBEXWT010000019.1, read on the forward strand.
CGTCCGGGTCACCGGGCCCGGCGGCACCAGTGCGGCCGTCGCCGCCGACCACTTCACCTACACCGCCCCCGCCGCCCACCTGGGCGTCGCGCTCACCGCGACCCCGGTGACCGGGCTGTTCTCCAGCCGGGTCGACTACACCGTCACCCTCACCGGCCAGGGCCCCGACCCCGTCGCCACCGCCACCGTCGCCGCCGACCTGCCCGCCGGGCTGACGGCGACCTCCGGCGACTGCACCATCGCCGCCGGGAAGCTCGGCTGCGCGCTGACCGCGCCGCTGGCCAAGGGCGCGAGCACCACCCGGCACTTCTCCGTCCAGGTCGGCCTGTTCTCGCTGCTCCGCAGCTGGGACGTCACCGTGGCCCGCACCGCCGGAGCGCCCGCCGACCCGTCGCCCGCCACCAGCCGGGCCACCCGCAGCTGCTCCGCGGTCCTCGGGCTGCTGATCACCTGCAAGTAGCGCCCGTCCAACGCGCACGGGCAGCCGCGCCGGGCCCCGCCGAGACCCTTCGGCGGGGCCCGGCGCGTGAAACGGCCGCGCGAGGTGTCCGAAGGCGTACCGACTCGGTCCCCGGTCCTCGGTCCCCGGTCCGCCGCGCCATGGCCCTGCCGCCCGGCCCGTGGCCGGTGTCACCGCACGGCGAACGGCCGGGGCGGCGGCCACCGAATCCCCTCGGTGGCCGCCGCCCCGGCCGTCAGGACCGCTGCCCGGGAGCGATCGGCGCCCCGGCGGCGGATGCTCGGAGTCGATCGGCTCCGATCGGATCCGCTCAGAGCTTCTGCCAGGCCGGCTTGGCCGCGTAGGTGTCGCGGAAGTAGTCGGCGAGCTTGAGGCGGGAGGCGGCCGCCTCGTCCACCACCACGGTGGCGTGCGGGTGCAGCTGGAGCGCCGAGGCGGGGACGACCGCGGACAGCGGGCCCTCGACGGCGAGCGCGACGGCCTCGGCCTTGGCCTCGCCGGTGGCGAGCAGGACCAGGTGGCGGGCCTCCAGGATGGTGCCGATGCCCTGGGTGATGACGTGGTGCGGGACCTCGTCGATGCTGTCGAAGAAGCGGGCGTTGTCCACGCGGGTCTGCCGGGTGAGGGTCTTGATCCGGGTCCGGGAGGCGAGCGAGGAGCAGGGCTCGTTGAAGCCGATGTGGCCGTCCGTGCCGATGCCGAGCAGCTGGAGGTCGACGCCGCCGGCCTCGGCCAGGGCGCGGTCGTAGGCGATGGCCGCCGCGGCGATGTCGGAGGCGTTGCCGTCCGGGCCCAGGAAGGAGTCCTCGGTCAGGCCGAGCGGCTCCACGACCTCGCGCAGCACCACCGAACGGTAGGACTCCGGGTGGCCGGCGGGCAGGCCGACGTACTCGTCCAGCTGGCAGATGCGCGCCCTGGTGGCGTCCAGCCGGCCGTCGCGGACCCGCTCGGCCAGGGCCTGGTAGATCGGCAGCGGGGTCGAGCCGGTCGCCACGCCGAGCAGGGCGTCGGGCTTGTCGGTCAGCAGATCGGTGATCGCCGCGGCGATGAGGTCGCCGGCCGCACGGGCGTCAGGGACGATCACGATTTCCATACTGGGTCCACCGTTCTGAGGCGAGTCTGAGGTCTAGACCTCCGAGGTCTAGACCAGTTTGCCGTGAAGGGGCGCCCCAGGTCCACCCGGGTCCGGCCCCGGGCGGTCTTCGGCCCGCCGCCCCTTCCGCCTGGTGGGAACGGCGAGGGCCGGTCGTCGGGGCGGGATGCCCCGACGACCGGCCCGGTGTTCGTGCCGACTACTGCTTCCCGCCCCCGGGTCGTCCGGACGGCTGCCCGGTCGTACGGACGGTGTGGGGGTGGCGGGTGCGGCGCCTCGGCGGCTCCGCGATCAGAACGGGTTGGTACAGGTGGTGGCCTGCTGGGTGACGTCCAGCGCCGGGCCCGCGGTCGCGCAGATCACGCGGGGGCCGGTGGCGGTCACCCGCGGAGTGACCGCCTTGGCGGAGCCGAACTGCACGGTGGTCGCGGTGGCGACCGTCTCCCACGGGCTGCCCCAGGCGGCCTGGGTGCGGATCTCGACCCGAACCATCGTCAACTGGCCCGGGGCGGCGCTGACCTGGGCGACGCCCACGACGCCCCCGCCGTCGGCCTGGTGCGAGACGCAGGGCTGGTTGAGCACCGCGGCGCAGGCCGCGGCGTCGGTGCCGGACGTCGCCGTGGCCGCCATGGCCGGAGCCGCCGTCAGGCCGGCTATCCCTGCCGTCACCAGCGCCACAGCTGCGATCCGAGCGCGCATGATGCGAACCTCCTTGGAAATTAAGGGAATCTCACTCCTTGAGATGAGTCTTGCACACATTGTGGAATCGGCGCGTGTGCGTTGCGTCACACTCATGGTGACGGTTCAACTACATCCTGCAACCATTCGCCGCTCGTTCAGCACACGGACAACTCCCGTCCTGACGGACGATCAGTTCGTGCGGGCGGCTCACCCGTCCGGGTGGCGGGTTGCCTCCGGGGCGAATCGGACGGATACCATCGACCCGATCCCACGGAGGTGCCGCGTGGACACGGTCATCGTGCAACTTCCCTGCCCGGGGCCCGAGACGGCGCCCGGAAAGCCCCCCGGCCTGCTGCGGATGGGCCCGGGCGAGGCCGCGGTGTTCGGACGTGGGGAGCCCGGCCGACCGGTCCCCATCCCACTGCCCGACCAGGGCGTCTCCCGCCGGGCGGGAGAGGTGGTCGCGGCCGAGGACTACTGGCGGCTGTCCAACTTCAGTGCCTCGGCCACCTATGTGGTGGAGAACCTGGAGGGCGCGGGCGAGCACGTCAAGGTCGCGCCCGGCCGGCTCGGTGCGCCCGTCCCGTTCGAACTCTCCCGGGTGCTGCTGCCCGCCCTCGGCGAGCCCGCCGCCTTCAAGGTCTTCGCCCCGCAGCACGCCTACCTCGACGGCCGTCCCGACGGCACCGGCGGCGAACACACCGTCAGCCCGTTCGCCCTGGATCCGACCGCCAAGTACTTCCTGGTCCTGCTCGCGCTCTGCGAGCCCCGGCTGCGCTCGCCCTCCGCCGCGGCCGTCCCCGGGGTGGCCGAGGTGCTCGCCCGGCTGCGGGCCCTGCCGTCCTGCCGCTCACTGAGCCGCTCGGCGGTGAACTACCACATCGACTACCTGGTGGAGACCAAGCTGCGGCTGCGCGAGCCGTACGAGGAGGGCGCTGGCGGCGGCAAGCGCGAGGACCTGGTGGCGCTGGCGCTGAGGTTCGACCTCGTCCGGGAGGAGCACCTGGCCCTGCTCCCGCCCCGGCGTCCGGCCGCCCGGCCGTGACGCCCGGCGCTCCGCCCGGGCCGGAGTCCGAACCGCCCGGCGACGGCACCGGGCCGGACGGCCTGCCGTTCGAGGTCCCGGCGGGCTACCCGATCGCCGGCTACCGCCTCGGCGCCTTCCTCGGCGCGGGCGCCTGGGGCAGCGTGCACGCCGCCGAGGGCCCCGACGGCAGCCCGGCCGCCGTCAAGATCCTCGGCGCGGCCCGGTTCAGCCCCGGCCAGCGCCGGACCGTCGCCCGGATGGCCCGCAGCGAGCAGCGCTTCAGCCGCCGCGCCGACCACCCCCACCTGATCCGCACCCTCGCCGTGGTCACCGTCGAGGACCCGGACCACCCGGCGCTCGACGGCGCCGTCGCCCTGGTGATGGAACGCGCCGCCCGCAGCCTCCAGGACCTGCTGGCCGAGGTGCGCCCCGGTACGGCGGTGCCCGGAGCCGAGCGCATCCTGACCGGGGTCTGCGCCGGACTGACCCACATGCACCGGGCCGGCTGGGTGCACGGGGACCTGAAACCGGCCAATGTGCTGCTGATGCCCGACGGCACCGCGAAGATCGCCGACTTCGGTCTCACCGCCGAGCTGGAGGGCACCCACGCCTACGCCCCGCCGCTCGGCTCGCCCGACCACGTGCCGCCCGAGTGGTGGTCCGAGCGCACCGGCGCCCGCGGCGTCGCGGTGCGCCCCAGCGCCGACGTCTGGGCCTTCGGCGTGATCGCCCACCAGCTGCTCACCGGCGGCCTGCACCCCTTCCTCGGCACGACCGCCCGGGCCCGCTCGCTGGCCGCCCAGGCCTACGCGCGCGGTGCCGCGCCGCTGCGGCTGGACGAGGCGCTGCCGGTGCGCTGGCGGTCCGCGGTCACCGCCTGCCTCGCCGCCGGGCGGGAGGAGCGGACCCGTACCGAGCTGGCCGTGCTGGTCGCCCGGGCCACCGCCCCGCCGGCCCGGCGCCGCCGCGTCGCCGTCCGGGCCGGCGCGCGCCTGCTGGCCTGCGGGCTCGCCGTCCTCGCCCTGGCCGGTGGAGCGGAGCCGGGTGGGCCGGGCTCCGCCCACCGCGCGGTGCCCCCGCTGCCCGGCGCGATCCCGGCCGGCTCGGACGTCCCCCTGGCGTACCGGGGCGTGATCGAGACCGCGGCGCGGCGCTGCCCCGAGCCGGAGGTCACTCCGGTGCTGCTGGCCGCCATGCTGAAGGCCGAGAGCGGCTTCGACCCGAACGCCGCCCGCCCGGAGACCGGCGAGTACGGCATCGCGATGTGGACGCCCTCGGTCTTCGAGGCCTGGGGCAAGGCCGCGACCCACCCCGGCGCCAGGTCGTACTGGGACCCGGGCGACGCGATCGCCGCGATGGGCAACTACGCCTGCTGGCTCGACCAGCAGATGAAGCGCCACGGCTTCACCCGCGACCTGCCCGCCCTGGTCGCGGCGGCGTACCGCACCAGCGACAAGACCGTGGCGGGCGCCGGGGGTGTCCCGGAGCGGGTTCGGCAACATGTCGACAAAGTGCTTCAGTATCTTCGTGGCTACGGTGGGTCATCGGGCGAAACGGGATGAGTTGTGCCACATCCATACGTATCCCGGCGCGGGCACCCGGGTGACGGGCCCCCGGTCTGGGATCCTCGGCCGCATGATCACGAAGCTCCGCGCCGCTGTCGCGCAATGGACCGTCGTCGTCCCGGTGGTGTCGTTCCTCGTCCTCATCCTGACCTGGCACGAGGAACTGCCCGGCTGGGTGGTGGCCGTGGTCGCCTGCTTCCTGGTGGGCGCCGTGCTGTCCGCCGTGCACCACGCCGAGGTCATCGCGCACTGGTCGGGGGAGCCCTTCGGATCACTGGTCCTCGCGGTGGCGGTCACCGTGATCGAGGTCGCGCTGATCGTGACGCTGATGGCCGACGGCGGGGACAAGTCCTCCACGCTGGCCCGCGACACCGTCTTCGCCGCCGTGATGATCACCTGCAACGGCATCCTCGGGCTGTCCATCCTGGTCGCCGCCGTCAAGTACCGGACCGCCGTGTTCAACGCCGAGGGCACCGGCGCCGCGCTCGCCTGCATCGCCACCCTCGCGACCCTCAGCCTCGTGCTGCCGACCTTCACCACCAGCTCGCCCGGCCCGCAGTTCTCCACCACCCAGCTCACCTTCGCGGCCACCGCCTCGCTGGTGGTCTACGGGCTGTTCGTGGCCACCCAGACCGTCCGGCACCGGGACTACTTCCTGCCCGTCACCCCCGAGGGCCGGGTGCTGGACGAGGAGGAGCACGCCTCCCCGCCCACCCTCCGGGCCGCCGGGGTCAGCCTGCTGCTGCTCGCCGTCGCCCTGGTGGCGGTGGTGGGCCTGGCCAAGGGCGTGTCGCCGACCATCGAGAAGGCGGTGGACGACGCCGGACTCCCGCACGCCGTGGTCGGCGTCGTGATCGCCATGATGGTGCTGCTGCCGGAGACCATCGCGGCGCTGCGCGCGGCCGTCCGCAACCGCGTGCAGACCAGCCTCAACCTGGCCCTCGGCTCGGCGCTCGCCAGCATCGGCCTGACCATCCCGGCGGTCGCGATCGCCTCCAGCTGGCTCTCCGGCCCGCTCGTCCTCGGCCTCGGCGCGGCGCACATGGTGCTGCTGGCCCTGACGATCGTGCTGCTCACCCTCACGGTCATCCCGCGCCGGGCGACCCCGTTGCAGGGCGCGGTGCACCTGGCGGTGCTGGCGGGGTACGTGGTGCTGGCGTTGAACCCGTGACGGCCCGCCGTCCGTAGTCGAGGGTGGAAGCCCCTGGCCCGTCCCCCCGTGCGGCCAGGGGCTTCCGGTGTTCCCGGGGCCGGTCGGACGGGCCCGTGGGGCCGGCGGTGTCGAGACTCGTGGGACGGACGGTGAACCCGGGACGGGGTGGTGGCCGTGCTTCCGGGTGAGGGCCCTGGTCCGCCCCCGTGGCCAGGGCCCCTCGTCGAATCCGGTGCGACCGCCGGTGAGCCCCCGAGGTCGGTGAACCCCCGAGGGGGTGCGCGCCGTGGAACGACAGGGAGCCCCTGGTCCCGCAGCTGCTCGCGGGCCAGGGGCTCAGTGGCGCCGCGGCTCGGTCGCGGCGCGCTGCCCGGGACGCACCCGGGCGGGTGCCTCAGGAGCTGGTGCGGCGACGGCGGGCGTAGACCACCGCGCCCGCGCCGCCCAGCAGCAGCACGGTGCCGGCGCCGGCGTAGAGCAGGGTGCCGTCGCTACCGGTGGTGGCCAGCTTCTTGCCGTCCGACGCGGCGCCCGGGATCGGGGTGGGCACGCTGACCTTGTCGGGCATGATCAGCGGCTGCTCCGGGTTGACCGGGGTCTCGGTGGTCGGGACGTGCACCGGGACGGTGGCGGTCGGCGCGTTCGACGGGGCCGGGCTCGGGGCGCCGGTGGGCTGCTCGGTGGCCGGGGTGGTGGCCGAGGTGGTGGCCGGCGTGGTCGCCGGAGGCGTCACCGGGGCGGTCGCCGCCGGGGTGGTCGGGATGGCCGTCGGCGGCACCGGGGGCTTCGGCGTCTCGCTGGGCTTCGTGCTCGGGCTCGCGCTCGGCGAGGCCGGGGTCGTCGCGGGCGGGGTCGTCGCGGGCGGAGTCGCCGGGGTGGTGGCGGGCGTGGTGGCCGGGGCCGACGGGGTGTGCGAGGGCACCGTGGTGGGGCTCGCCGGCGGCGTCTTCACCGGGGTCGGCGGCACGGTCGGAGAGGGCTTGCCGGTCGGGGTCGGGCTCTGCCCGCCGCAGTCGACCTTGAACACCTTGTGCTTGGGGTTGTTGAGGTCCGGCTTCTTCGGCAGCTGGCCGTCCACCAGCTCGACCGACTGCCAGTAGAGCTTGTAGTGGCCGTCCGGCAGGTGGATGTCCTCGGTCCGCACGTGGCCGTGCGGGTCGACCGGGATGTCACCCCACGCGGCGAGCGTCTCGCCCTTGGGGCCGACGGTGGAGATCGCCCAGATCACGTCCTGGTTGGCGTCGAAGCCGAAGGAGTCCAGGTAGAAGGTGCAGACCTTGGGCTCGTTGCGCACGTCCTCCTGGCCGGTGGCGGCGTCGTGGATCTTGACGGTGCCGTTGTTGCCGGGGGCGCCGCCCTTGCCGCCCGAGACGGCGTGCGCGGCGGGGGCGAGCAGCATGAGTGCGGCGGCGGTCGGGACGGCGACCAGGGAGCGCGCGGCGGTGGAGCGCAGGTGCATCGGAGTTCCATCGGGTACGGCAGGCCGGGACGGGCCCGCGCGGTGGGCGGGAGCCTCTGGTCGGCGCTCGGCGGGAGCCGGTTTCGTGCGACGGGAGGGGCACAAAAGTTCCCGCAGTGGGAAACCTGACGCAAGGGAGGTTTGGCCGAATTGCATCGCTCCAGGCGATTGGTCCGACTAGTTCGCTATAACGATCTGATCACCCGCTTGTCATGGTTCCGCGTGCCATCGAGGCGTTCGGGCGGTCAACTCCGGGTCCCGGTCCGGCGGGTGAATCCGGACGTCCGCGGTGGCCGGTATTGACCGGTCCGCGGCGACGGCCTGCGTGTCGGGGCGGCGGGCGGGTGCCGGGGTTCTCTATCGTCCGTCCGGAACCGCCCAGTCCGAGGAATCCGTCGCGTGAACAGCCGATCCGACCCGTGGGAGAGTGCGATGCCCGGCCCAGAGCAGACCGTCCGGCCCGAGGAGACCGACAGGGGCGAGGAGGACGTCCAGGCCGCGGAGAGCGCCGACGTCATCGTGGTCGGCGCCGGACCGGCGGGCTCCACCGCCGCCGCCCACCTCGCCCGGACCGGCCTGGACGTCCTGCTGCTGGAGAAGTCCGCCTTCCCGCGCGAGAAGGTCTGCGGCGACGGCCTCACCCCGCGCGCCGTCAAGCAGCTGACCGACCTCGGCATCGACGTCTCCGAGGAGGCCGGCTGGCTGCACAACCGGGGCCTGCGACTGATCGCCGGGCACCGCTCGCTGGAGTTCGACTGGCCCGAGCTCTCCGCCTACCCCGGGTACGGACTGGTCCGGCGCCGCGCCGACTTCGACGAACTGCTCGCCCGCAAGGCCGCGTCGGCCGGCGCCCGGCTGGTCGAACGCGCCAATGTGACGGGCCCGCTGCTGGACGAGCGGACCGGCCGGATCACCGGTGTCACCGCCAAGTCGGGGGAGGAGCGCCGGCCGGTCGTCTACCGGGCCCCGGTCGTGGTCGCCGCCGACGGCAACTCCACCCGACTGTCGGTGGCGATGAAGCGCTACCGCCGTACCGACCGTGCGATGGGCGTCGCGTACCGGACGTACTTCACCACCCCGCGCCACGACGACCGCTACCTGGAGGCCTGGCTCGACCTGCGCGACCCCGACGACCGGGCCCGGCGCCTGCTGCCCGGCTACGCCTGGGTGTTCGGCATGGGCGACGGCACCGCCAACGTCGGCCTCGGGGTCCTGGACACCGCCAAGACCGAGGTGGACTGGCGGGAGCTGCTGCGCCGCTGGTGCGACGGCCTGCCCCCGGAGTACGGCTACACCCCCGAGGGGGTCACCGAGCCGATCCGCGGCGCCGCCCTGCCGATGGGCCTCAACCGCCGGCCCCACTACGCCGACGGCCTGCTGCTGGTCGGCGACGCGGGCGGCACGGTCAGCCCGGGCACCGGCGAGGGCATCGCCTACGCGATGGAGTCCGGCCGCTTCGCCGCCGAGACCATCGTCCAGGCCCTGGCCCGCCGCACCGACCGGGGCCGCGAACTCGCCCTGCGGGCCTACCCGCAGGCGCTGCGCTCCGCGTACGCCGGCTACTTCGCGCTCGGCCGCCTGGCCGCCGACCTGCTGGGCCGCCCGAAGCTGCTCGGCGCGGCCGGGGCCTCCGGGCTCGGCCACCCGGCGCTGCTGAAGGTGGCGTTCCGGCTGATGGTCAACCTGACCGAGCCGAACTCCAAGGACGCCCTCGACCGGCTGCTCCACCTGCTCGGGCGGGTCGCCCCGGGGAAGTGACCCGGCGACGCCGGACCGCCCATCCTCCCGGACGGGCGGTCCCGTCGTCCCGGCTTCGGCCGAATTCGCGACGTCGAACACGCAGTCGCACGGATCGTATTGACGAATGATCAGAAGATCCGATTGCCTGGTGTCGAACCAGCCACGGAGGGTGAGTACAGCGCCCCTCCGTGGCTCCCTCTTCGACTGCTGACCGTTCGACGGAGACACCCGTGCGCCTTCGCCTTCGCCTGCTCGTCGCGCCGCTCGCCGCGGCCGCCGCCCTCACCGCCGTGTGCACCCCCGCCGCCCTCGCGGCCCCGGCGGCCACCCCCTCCGACCAGTGCTCCGCCGCGTTCCGCCACGACGACGCCCGGCTCGGCCCCGCCGACCTTCCCACCACCGGCCCGGTCGGCCGCCAGCTCGCCGGCTACCAGCGCACCGGCGGCACGAGCGACCAGGCCTTCCTGGCCCAGTACTACGACCCGGCCGGCAACGGCGGCAAGGGCGGCTGGATATACCCGCCGGCCGACGGCTACGTCACCCTGCCCGACGGCAGCCCGATCGAGTTCGACCTCACGCTGTACCCGAACCAGAACATCGACCGCTACGGCAGCGAGTACGGCGCCTTCCTCGCCCCCGAGGGCCTGCCCTACGCCAACCGCGCGATCCCGCCGCAGAGCCTGGACGGCAACCCGCCCGCCGCCTGCAACTACCACGACTACAAGGTGGTCAAGGCCTTCACGGTGCACGCCGGCCCGATCGCGCCGTGGTTCAACCAGCCCGGCTGGGGCCTGCAGTACCAGCTCGACGGCACCCTGTTGCCCGGCGGCCCGGCCAGGCTGAACGTGCTCTGGCTGGTCGAGAACGGCTACCTGGCCCGGATCTGACCCCGGTCCGCGCTCCGCGGGTCCGCAGCGTCCGGGCCGTGGACCCGCGGGCGCCGCGGACCCGGCCGGGCACCGGGAAATTCGCTGGCGGGTTCGGCGAAGCGGGGAGTAGGAAGACGGAATGACCATCAGCGCTCCCGGCACCGACCGACGCGTCTTCCACCCCGCCGTCCTCGACCTCGGCGACGTCGTGCTGCGCCCGTGGGGGCGCGCCCTCGACGTGCCCGGCGGCATCGTGCCCGCCCTGGTCGCCGCCGCGGCGGACCCGGCCGTCCTGCGCTGGACCCCGCTCAGCGCCTCCGGCCCGGTCGATGCCGAGGCCTACCTCGACCGCTGCGAGACCCGCTGGGCCGAGGGCAGCGCCGCGCCCTTCGCCGTCATCGACGCCGTCGACGGCAGCCTGTGCGGCAACGTCTACCTGGGGTGGACCAACCGGGACGACGGCGTGGCCATGGTCGGCTACTGGCTGCTCCCTCCCGCCCGCGGCCGGGGCCTGGCCACCAGGGCCACCACCGCCGTCACCCGCTGGGCGGTGGAGCACGCCGACGTCCGCCGCATCGAGCTCTACCACGCCGTCGGCAACGAGGCCTCCTGCCGGGTCGCGGAGCGCGCCGGCTTCCCCTACGAGGGCACCCTGCGCGCCTCCTACACCTACGGCGGGGACCTCTACGTGGACGAGCACCTGCACGCCCGGCTGGCCTCCGACCCGTTCACGGAGTAGGGCCCGTCCGGCGAAGCTCCGCCGGACGGGCCCCGGGGCACGGCGGCGGCCTCAGCCCCAGACGGTCCCGCCGTGGACGCCGTACGCGGGGGCGGCGGACACGGCGAAGCGCTCCTCCTGCATGGCCGTCAGCCTGCGGACCACCAGGACGGCGAGGACCGCTGCCGCCACCGACAGCAGGTCGGAGGCGAGCAGCCAGCCGACGGCCTCCTGGTAGCCGTCCGCATACTTCGCCGAGGCCGAGTCGAGGTACCGGGAGCCGATCCGGCCGGTCACGTTGGAGGCCCAGAACGCGGCCCACCAGAGGGTGAGCAGCGTCTGCGGGAGCTGCGGGCGCACTCCCGAGGCGTCCGGCCGGGCGCTGGCCTGCCAGATGTCGCCCGCGATCTGCCGGGGGAACCAGAGCGCGACCACGGGGGTGAACCAGCTGCCGATCGCCCAGCCGCGCTTGAACCGGTGCCCGCGCGGGTCGAAGACCTCGGCGTTCACCCGGACCCGGTGGAACCAGGCGACGAACGCGATCGCGGACGCGGCGAGGGCCACCACCTGGAGGAGGCCGACGTTGTCGTAGAGCAGCGCCGTGTCCATCAGCGAGGACCCGTCGGACTCGGCGCCGGTGGCGAGCGCGCCGGCCTCCGCGTACAGCGAGGACACCGACGCCGAGCGAGGCGAGGGTCGTGGCGCCGCAGACGGCGAGCAGGACGGTGGCGGCGGTGGCGCCGGCTCTCGGCGAGCGGTACACGGCGGGCGAAGGCATCGGGGAACGGACTCCTGGACTGGACCAACGTGACGGAGCGCCACCCTAGGGCCAGTCGATCACCATGACCAGCCATTTGCCGCGGCGGGGCGGAGCCGGGCGGACCCCGTCCCACGAGCTGTCCCCGCCCCCTCTCCCCGCCCCTTCTCCCCGCCCCCTCTCCCTGCCTCGGACCGGCGGCGCGGGCCGGTGCGTCGCCGGTTCGCCCGGACGGATCCGGGGCGCAGGCTGCGCGCGTGGCGGAGGAGCGACCTAACCTGGATGGGGAGGGTTCGGTGTGTCGCCCGCGAACGGAAGCGGTGGTCATGACGGTGGTCTCGGCGGCTCTCTTCGGTACCGACTGGTGGCAGCCCACGCTCCCCGGCGGTGCCGAGTTGCTGCGCGAGTGCGCAGCCCGGGGCTGGACGGTGGTGCTGACCGGCCCCGGGCCGGCCGGGGCCCCGGCGCTCACCGTGGCCGATCCCGGGGGCGACCCGGTGCGGGCCGCGCTGGACCTGGTGGACGGCAGGCCCGGGCACGCCGTGGCCGTCGCCGGGAGCGTGCGCGAGGTGCGGGCCGCTCGGCGGGCCGGGGTGCCGTGCGTCGCCCTGACGGCCGGCCGCGACACCGGGCCGGAGCTGCGGGCGGCGGGCGCGGCCGAGGTCCACCGCGACGCCGCCGCCCTGTTGAGCGTCCTGGACGACAGCCTGCTCGCCCGCCCCCGGGCCTTCGGACCCGTCGGCGCCGGGACAGGCGGGGCCCGGAACGGTTAGTGCCGGCCCGTACCGGGCAACCGCCGGGTGCGAGCACGTCACCGGAGTGTCGGAGGTGACCGAGATGGACGGACCCGCGTTGAGCGGATGGGAGCGGCGGCTCCTCGAGGAGATCGAGTCCGATCTGCGCCAGGACACACGGCTCGACCGGAAGCTGAGCACGATGGGCGCCAGGGCGCCCGGTCGGGTCCGGCGGGTGTGCCGCGGGGTCTCGCGCAGGATCTCGGCGGGGGTGATGGTGACCGCCCTGATGATGACGGCGATCTGTCTCGGCGTGGGCGTACGGACCCCGGCCACCGCCGTACTGGTCGCGCTCGGTGTGGTCTGGGCGGCCACGGTGGCGGCCGCCGTCGCCGCCTCCGAGCTGCTGCGCCGCCGGCGCGAGGCCCGCGGCGGAGTCGAACCGATGGACCCGGCGGAGTACCGGGAACGCCGTGAGCGCCGCGAGCGGCGCCCCTGGGACCGTCCGGAGGCATGATCACGATGACCACCGACCTGTGGGAGTACCGCCCGGGCTCCCATCCCGCCGCCGACCTCACGCTGGTCGGGTACGAGGTGCACGCCACCGACGGCCCGGTCGGCCGGGTCGAACAGGACGCCGGGGACCACCTGCTGGTCGACGCCGAGCCCTGGGTGCCGGGCACCCGGGTGCTCGTCCCGACCGGACTGGTCGCCCGGCTCGACCACCTCGACCGCGCCGTCCACCTGGACTGCCCGCGCGCCCGGCTCAGCACCGCCCCGCCCGCGGCCGCGGCCGTCGACCTGACCGCACCGCACCCGGGCTGAGCGACCGCACCATGGGCTGGCCGTCCACCACGCTCACCGGCCGGACGATCGCGTTCCTGGTCGCGCCGTACGGAGCCGAGCAGGTCGAGCTGACCGACCCGTGGCAGGCGGTCGCCGAGTCCGGCGGCACCCCGCGGCTGCTGTCCACCGCCGAGGGGCGGGTCCGGACCGTCCGGCATCACGCCGAGGGCGACACCTTCGCCGTGGACGCCTTGGTCGCCGAGGCCGACCCGGCCGACTACGACGGGCTGGTCCTGCCCGGCGGCGTCGCCAACCCCGACCGGCTGCGCCTGGACCGCCCGGCGGTCGCCTTCGTGCGCGCCTGCTGCGCCGCCGGCCGTCCGGTCGCGGCGATCTGCCACGCGGCCTGGACGCTCATCGAGGCCGACGCCGTCCGCGGCCGCACCCTCACCTCCTGGCCCAGCCTGCGCACCGACCTCGTCAACGCCGGCGCGCACTGGGTGGACGAGCCGGTGCACGTCTGCCACGACGGCCCAGGGCCGCTCGTCACCAGCCGCAAGCCCGCCGACCTGCCGGTGTTCGACGACGCCTTCGTGACGGAGTTCGCCCACGCGGCGGCGAGCGGGAGGAGGTGAGCGCGCGGGCGGGAGCGAGCCGGTGGGGGATCACCGGCGGGCACGGGTGACCCGGTGGAGGCGGTGCGCACCTCGGCGGGCCGGGCCGGGCCGGGGCGGGTCGCGGCAGGCCGCCGGGCGGCCCGTCAGTCGCCCCGCAGGCGGACGAAGGTGGCGGTGGGCGGGCGGCCGGTGAGGGTGAGTTCGGCGCGCAGCGGGGAGGTCAGCGGGTGGACCGGGCCGTGGTCGGGGTCGGTGGTGGGCGGGCCGAGCAGGGGGCGGACGATCTCGGCGACCTCGCGGGACTGGACCGGGGTGAGCCGCGGGACGGTCAGGAACACCCGCCCGTCGTCGAGCTGGAGGATCAGCGCGTGCGGGTGGGCGGCCGGTCCGGTGACGGCCCGGACGGTGGCGTCGAGGGTGTCGCCGCGGCGGTACTTGACCCAGACCCGGCCCGCGCCGCGCGGCCGGTACGGGGCGGCGGCGGCCTTGCAGACCAGGCCCTCCACCCCGGTGTCGGCGAGCCGCTCCATCCACTCCAGCGCCTCCGCCCGGTCCGTGGTGGCCATGACCGGCTGGATCGGCGGCGGGACGTCGGCGAGGGCGGCGAGCAGCAGCCGGCGGCGGTCGGTGAGCGGCAGCCGGCGGACGTCGCGGCCGGGCAGCGCCAGCACGTCGAAGGCGATCAGGCCGAGCGCCACCTCGGGGGTGGCGGCGCGGGCCCGGCGGGTGCGCAGCAGCTCGTCGAAGGCGAACCGGCCGCCGCGCCAGGCGACCAGTTCGGCGTCCAGCACCAGCCCCTCCGGCAGCCGGGCGACGGCGGCGGCGATCGGCGGGAACTCGGGTGCGAGGTCCCGGCCGCTGCGGGACTGGAGGCAGGCGGGCCGCTCTCCCCGGGCGAAGGCGACGCAGCGGAAGCCGTCCAGTTTCAGCTCGTACTGGACGCCCCCGCCGCCCAGGCCGTCGGCGGGCGGGACGGCGGTCACGGCGGCCGGGCGCATCACCTCGACGGGCGGGTGCAGCACCTGGCGCGCCGGCGGCCGCGCCGCGGACGCCGAGGGCACCGCGGACGCCGGGGGCTCTCCGGACGCGGAGGGCGCGCCGGGCAGCGGCCGGGCCCGTCGCGGGTCCAGCAGCGGGGCGAGCAGGTCGCCGTGCGCGGCCAGTCGGTCGGGCACCTCGGCGAGGGTGAAGACCAGGTCCTGCTCGTCGCCGGCCCGTTCCAGCTCCTCCCAGGCCAGCGGGGTGGAGACGGTCGGCAGCGGCCGGGCCCGCAGGGTGTACGGCGCGGCGGTGGTCTTCTTGGCGTTGTTCTGCGACCAGTCGACCAGCACCCGGCCCCGGCGGCGGGCCTTGGCCATGGTGTGCACCACCAGCTCCGGGAGCTCGGCCTCCAGGGCGGCGGCCAGCGCCTTCGCGTACCCGGAGACCCGGGTGCTCGGCGTGGGCTCGATCGGGACGAGCAGGTGCAGGCCCTTGGAGCCGGAGGTCTTCACCCAGGCCGTCAGGCCGTCCGCCGCGAGCCGCTCGCGCAGCAGCAGCGCGACCGTGCGGCAGGTGAGCACGTCGGCGCCCTCGCCGGGGTCGAGGTCCAGCACCAGCCGGTCGGCGAGGGCGGGCGCGGCCGCGTGCCACTGCGGGACGTGCAGCTCCAGGCAGCCCAGGTTGGCGACCGCCAGCAGCGCCGCGCCGTCCTCCAGCACCACCTGCCGCAGTTCGCCGGTGTTGCTCGGCACGTCGACGGTGCGCACCCAGTCCGGGGTGCCGGGCGGCGGGTTCTTGGCGACGAACACCTCCGCCGCTACGCCGTCCGGGCAGCGCAGGAAGGACACCGGGCGGTCGCGCAGGTGCGGGAGCAGGGCGGTGTGCACGGCGGCGTAGTAGCGCAGCACCTCGCCCTTGGGCGTGCCGGTGCGCGGGTAGTACACCTTGTCGAGGTGGGAGAGCGCGAGGGTGCGCCCGTCCACGGTCATCTGCGGCACGGTCCGCCTCCGACGCCCGGGAAGCCTCCGATGCCTCCGGTGGGTGCCCCCGAGGCCAGTCTGCCCCGGTTCGGGGGCGACCGCCCCGAGGGCCGCTACCGGGACGGGCCGACCAGCGCGTGGGCGTCCGCGACCAGGCCCGCGATCCGGGCCCAGTCCGGCGCCGGTCCGTCCAGGCGGACGCCCAGCCACCCCCGGTGCCCCACGTACGGCGGGCGGAAGCAGC
Organism: Kitasatospora sp. NPDC005856; assembly: GCF_040629945.1. Lineage (NCBI taxonomy): Bacteria > Bacillati > Actinomycetota > Actinomycetes > Kitasatosporales > Streptomycetaceae > Kitasatospora > Kitasatospora sp. NPDC005856. Next base: position 94,266 of record NZ_JBEXWT010000019.1, read on the forward strand.
GCTCGGCGTCCTCCTCGATCAGCCGCTGCTGCGCTCCGCCGGGGGCCGCGCACCAGAAGGCGAGGCGGTCGTCGTGGTGGTGGTCCGCGAGCATCGCGCACATCCGGGCCCGGCGGCCGGAGCCCGCGAACCAGCCCGGCTCCCCGTGGCTGACCCGCTCCTCGACCTCCGGCAGCGCCAGGCACAGGGCGCGCAGCCGCTCCACCGGCGTGCGCACCGCGTCACCCCCGCGGTCGGGCGACCGGCCGGGGCGCGCCCGGGTACGTGCCGAAGTACCAGCGGTTGCCTTCCGGGTCGGCGGCGGCGAAGTCGCGCGAGCCGTAGTCGGTCTCGTGCAGCCCGGTGGTGATCCGGGCCCCGGCGGCCACCGCGCGGGCGTGCACGCCGTCCGGGTCGGCGGTGACCACGTACGCGGTGAAGCCGCCCGGCCGGCCCGGCCAGGGCTCGTCGCCCTCGGGCGTCTCCCGGTCGGATCCGAGCATCACGCCGCCGCCCTCGGGCCAGGCGAGTTCGGCGTGGGCGACGACGTCGCCCTCACCGTAGGCGACGACCTCCCGGAAGCCGAAGGCCTCCACCAGGAAGCGGATCAGGGCGCGGGCGTCGGTGGCGCGCAGGCTGGGCCAGACCTGCGGGGCGGGGGTCTCGGTGGCGTCCATGGCTCGCTCACTCCTCGGGAGACGCGGGTTGTCGTGCGGGTCGTTCGGTTTCCCACTCTGCGGCCGTACCCGGTGCCCCGCCATGGACGTTCCGGAACTCCGCCCGCCCCGGTCCCTCCGCCGCCGGCCGGGCGCCGGGCGCTGCCCCGGCCAGGGCTCGGGCCTCGCGGGCGGGCGCCGGGCCGGGGTCGCGGGCGGGGGCCGGGTTGCTTATGGTGAGGGCGCGGTCACACCGCTCCCGCTCCGACGGCGGGAGCCCGGGAGCGCCGCCGGGGGGATGCGGGGGGACCAGCGGGGGGAACCACCGACGAAGGAGTCCCCGTGACCACTGCCCGAGACATCATGCACACCGGTGCCCAGTGCATCGGCGCCCACCAGACGCTGGCCGAGGCCGCGAAGATGATGCGCGACAAGAACGTGGGCGCGCTGCCGATCTGCGGCGACGACCAGAAGCTGAAGGGCATCATCACCGACCGCGACATCGTGCTGCGATGTATCGCGGAGGGCAAGGACCCGGCCACCATGACGGCCATGGAGCTCTCCGGCCACCTGCACTGCGTGCGCGCCGAGGACAGCATGGAGGCGGTGCTGCGCAAGATGGAGCAGCACCAGATCCGGCGCATCCCGGTGATCGACGGGGAGCGGCTGGTGGGCATGATCAGCGAGGCCGACCTGGCGATGGGGCACCGGGACGGCCAGCGGCTGACCGATCAGCAGATCATCGAGTTCATGGACAGCGTCTACATGAAGCACTGACCGGCTGACACCCCGCGTGCCCCGCTCCCGCCCGCCCCGTGACCGGCCGGTCCCCCGTACCGGCCGGGCTCTCCGAGCGTGCCGGGCGGGGCACCGGTGCGTCTTGTACAAATGCGCATCTTCGACGGACGCGTACCTCGCGAAGGCGCACCTCGTGAAGGCGCATCTCGTGAAGGCGCACGCTTCGGCCCCGATCAGCCTCCGATGCCCAGGAGCGCGCTGGTCACCCGCCCGTGGACCCGGTCGGTGACCCGGCCGGCGGGCTCGATCAGGGCGGCGGCGGTGCGCCGGGAGGCGAGGAACGCGCTCGGCGAGCGGCCGACCATGGCACGGAAGTTCCGGTCGAGGTGGGACTGGTCGTAGTAGCCGCAGCACCTGGCCAGGTCGGCGCCGGTGGTGCGCGCCCCGGCGGTCCGGGCGCCGGCGGTCCGCCCCTCCTGGGCGGTCAGCACGTGGAGGGTGCGTTGGAGCCGCAGGATGCCGGCCGCCTGCTTGGGGGCCAGTCCGACCTGCTCGCGGAAGCGCAGCTCCAGCCTGCGGCGGCTCCAGCCGGTGCCCTCGACCAGGGCGCCGATCGGCACCAGCCCGTGCGAGTGCCGCAGTTGCCGCCAGACCCAGTGCACGGACGGATCCCAGTCCGGCCCGTACGCGAACAGCGCGCCGAAGTAGCCGTCCAGCATGGCGAACCGGGCCGGCCAGCTCGGTGCGTGGGCCAGCCGTTCGGTCAGCGCCCGCAGCCGCGGGCCCAGCACGTCCCCGGCCTCGGCCCAGTGCCCGCCGAGCTCCCCGGCCATCGGACCGAACGCCCGGAACGCGCCCTGCGGGGTGAGCGAGACGGCCAACCCGTGCAGCACGCCGGTGTGTTCGGCGATCGTCGCGGTGCGGCGCAGCCCGGCCGCGACCGAGCCGAAAGCGGTGGCGGGCGCGGGGGAGACGGCATCGGTGAGACTCATCGTGCCTTCGAAGGCGAGCGCCACCGTGACCACGTCCGTCGGCACCTCCAGCCGTCGCAACGGCTGCCGCAGGGCCACCCGGTAGCCGCGGTAGCCGAGGACGTGCGGGCGCAGCGGCACGGCGGGGGTGCCGAGCACCGTCCCGGGCGCGTCGGCGGTGAGGGTGCTGCGGGTCATCACAACTCCCGTGCTCGACCTGGCAGATGACAGGTGCCCCGACCATCGTAAGCGGCCCGGCTCCGGCGGGCGGTCGGTCTCAGGGGACGGATCCTTCTTTCCCGGCGGTGGGGATGCGGGCAGACCTGCGCGCACGGGAAAGCAGTACGAACGCATCGACGGGCGGCTGCGCGGCTTCATCGAGCGACAGCCGGTCTACTTCGTCGCCACCGCTCCGCCGGCGGCCGACGGGCACGTCAACCTGTCGCCCGAGGGCCGCGCCGGGACGCTCGCGGTGATCGACGAACTCACCCTCGCCTGCCTGGACTTCGGCGGCTCGCAGGCCGAGCGCGTCGCCCATCTGCGGGAGAACGGCCGGATCACCCTGATGTGGTGCGCCTTCGAGGGACCGCCGACCGTGGTGCGGGTGCACGGGCGCGGCGAGCCGGTCTTCCGGGCCGACCCGCGGTTCGCCGGACTGCTCCGCCACTTCGACCCGGCCGCAGACGGTTCCGGCCCGCGGGCGATCGTGCTGGCCGTGGCCGAGCGGGTCAGCGACTCCTGCGGGTACGCGGTGCCGTTCATGGACCACCGGGCCGACCGGGACCTGCACGCGCAGTACTTCGACCGCAAGGACGAGGAGGAGTTCGGCGCCTGCTGCGAGCGCAAGCCGCTGGTCGGCACCGGCATCGACGGCCTGCCGGTCCTCCCGCTGCCGCTCCCGCCCCGGCCGGCCGGGGTCGAGGTGTCGGGCTCCTGAGGTCTCCGGATCCGGACGCGACGAGGCCGCCGCACCCCGAAGTGGGGTGCGGCGGCCTCATGGCATGCGGTCCTACTTGGACAGACCGGCCTTGACGGAGCAGACGGGCCAGGCGCCCGGGCCCTGGGCGGCGAGGACCTTCTCGCCGATGGCGATCTGCTGCGCCTTGGTGGCCTGGTGGGCCTGCGGGGCGTAGGCGGTGCCACCGAAGGCGGCCCAGGTGCTGGAGGTGAACTGCAGGCCGCCGTAGAAGCCGTTGCCGGAGTTGATGGCCCAGTTGCCGGTCGCCTCGCAGGCGGCGACCTTGTCCCAGACCGAAGCCGGCGCGGCGGAGGCGCTGGTGGCCGTGACGAGGCCGGCCACCGGCAGGGCGGTGAGCGCCCCGGCCATCAGAGCCATCCGGACGCGGTTGCGGCGCTTCGGGGTGGCAGTGGTGGTGGCAGCGGCGGTCTCGTTACGGAAGGTCATGGAGTTCCTTTCGGAGGTTTCTGCGAGCACGCGGAACCAGGCCTTCGGAAGGCCGTCGGTTTCGGGGACACGTCACTCGCGTGGCCTGCACCGTCCTGTCCGGGGGCGGAGGGCCCGGCCGGAGCGGATCGCTCGGTGCAACGGGTTCGAAGTTACGGGGGTGGTCGTGGCGGTTTCAAGGATTCGAAGGTTTAGCCACGTCAGAGGGCTGTTACCAAGGGTAAAGATCAAGGAATTGGGGCGATTTCGCCTGATTTACCCCTATTTCCAAGATCAGAAAGCCTCTGGAAGTGGCCCGCACCACTCCGGAACCGCCCCGGAACCGCTGTGAGGCCGCCCACACGGTCGACAGCGTGTGACGGTCGGCCAGCCGCCGGTGCCGGATCCGAAGCCCCGGCCGCCGCCCCGGGTGGCCCGGGCCACAGCCCTCACCCGGAGTGCCCCCGATCGTCACTCCCGGTGGCGGGCATAGCCTCACCCCATGAGCAACGAGAGCGATGCGGCGGACACGGCGGACGCGGGAGAGGCGGCCGACGGCACGGGTGGGGCGACGGACGCCGGTACGGAAGGGGCCGCCGCGGCCGGGGTGCCGACCGGCCCCCCGGAGCACGAGGCGGCGGCCGCACCCGCGGGCTTCGAGCTGGGCACCGACGGCCCCACCGTGATCCTGGCCGGCCTGGACGGCTCCGACTCCTCCTGGCGGGCGACCGCCTACGCCGCCGGACTGGCCCGCCGGCAGGGCGCCGTCCTCGCGGTGGCGTACATCCAGCCGATCCTCGGCGCCGCGACCGCCCTGGCCGGGGCCGCGGTGGAGGAGACCACCCAGGAGATCGCCGAGGAACTGCTGGCCGCGCTGCGCGAGGCCGAGCACCGGGTGCGCGAGGTGTGGAAGGTGGAGTGGCGCTTCCTGACCATGCGCGGCGACCCGTACACCGGCCTCGCCAAGCTCGCGGACGAGCTGCGCGCCGACGCCGTGGTGGTCGGGGTCTCCGAGCAGGCGGGGCACAAGGTGATCGGTTCGGTGGCCGTCCGGCTGGTGAAGGCCGGCCGCTGGCCGGTCACCGTCGTGCCGTAGTCGTCGCAGCGTAGCCGGGCCCGTAGTAGGTGCCCGTGTCCGTAGCCGGCTACGGCTACGGCGCCGGTGCCGCCAGCCGGGCAGGCGCCCGAGGGGTGCCGGGAGGCGGCCGGTAGTGTGCGTGACCATGACGGACACGCGGGGCACGCACCCCTCCGAGCCCGCCCACCCGACCGGCAACGACCTGCACCTCGACCTCCCCGCCACCGGGGGCCGGCGCGCCGCGCTGATGGCGGCGCTGCGCGAGGCGATCCGCAGCGGCAGACTCGCTCCCGGCACCCGGCTGCCGCCCTACCGCGCCCTCGCCGCAGACCTCGGCCTGGCCCGCAACACCGCCGCCGAGGCCTATGCCGAACTCGTCGCCGAGGGCTGGCTCACCGCCCGTCAGGGCTCCGGCACCGCCGTCGCCGAACGGGCCGAACCCGTCCCGCGCACCCGGGTCCGCCGGCCCGTCCGCCGCCCCGGTCCCGCCCACGACCTGCGGCAGGGCCAGCCCGACGCCGCCTCCTTCCCGCGCACCGCCTGGCTCGCCGCCGCTCGCCGGGCCCTCACCAACGCCCCCAACGAGGCCTTCGGGCCCGGCGATCCCCAGGGCCGGCGCGAACTGCGCACCGTCCTCGCCGACTACCTCGCCCGCGCCCGGGGGGTGCGCACCGACCCGGACCGGATCGTGGTCTGCTCCGGCTTCGCCCACGCCCTGCGGCTGCTCTTCGACGGCGCCGCCCCCGTCCTGCCGCCCGCCGAGCACGGCGCGCTGGCCGTCGAGGCGTACGGGCTGGGTTTCCACCGCGGGCTGCTGGCCGCCGCGGGCGTCGCCACCGTTCCGCTGCCGATCGACGAACAGGGCGCCAGGACGGGCGAGTTGGCGCGACACCCGGAGGTCCGGACGGCCCTGCTCACCCCCGCCCACCAGTTCCCGACCGGCGGCCCGTTGCACCCGGCCCGCCGCGCGGCCGTGGTCGACTGGGCGCGCGGGCGCGGCGGGCTGATCCTGGAGGACGACTACGACGGGGAGTTCCGGTACGACCGCCAGCCGGTCGGCGCCCTCCAGGGGCTCGACCCCGAACGGGTGGTCTACCTCGGCAGCGCCAGCAAGAGCCTGACCCCCGCGCTGCGGCTCGGCTGGATGGTGCTTCCCGACCACCTGGTGGACCGGGCACTCGCCGCCAAGGGGGAACGCGAGGGCTGGGCCAGCGCCCTGGACCAGCTCACCCTCGCCGAGTTCATCGACTCCGGCGGCTACGACCGGCACGTGCGCCGGATGCGCCGCCGCTACCGGGAGCGACGTGACGGGCTGGTGGCCGCGCTCGCCGCCCGCGCTCCGCACATCGAGGTCTCCGGCATCGCGGCCGGCCTGCACGCGGTGCTGCGGCTGGAGCCGGGCACCGAGCGTTCGGTGCTCAAGGCCGCCGCCTACCGGGGCCTGGCCGTCGAGGGGCTCGCGGACTACCGGCACCCGGCGGTCGGCGAGGAGGCGATGCCCGCCGTCGACGGTCTGGTGGTCGGCTACGCCACGCCGCCGGACCACGCCTACCCGGCGGCGCTCGGCGTGCTCTGCGACATCCTGCCGCCGTGCGGATGAAGGGGGCGGGGGGAGAGCCGGCGAAGCATAGGCCCCCGGGCGGGCGCGTGGGGGCGGAACGCGGGCGGCCGGTGCGCGGTGTCCGCTCGCCGCTCCTGCGTCGGTACGGACCGGGGCCGAGGAAGGCAACCCCGGCGGAGGCGACGCCTACGCTTCTCCGTCATGCGCAGAACACATCCGAGTCGCGTCGCGCTCGCCGCGTGTCCGGCCCTCGTGGCCGGTCTGCTCCTCTCCGTCGCCCCCGCCGCCCGGGCCGACAGCCAGCTGCCGCTCACGGTCGTCTCCGACAAGCAGACGACCGTGCGGGGCGGCGAGTTCACACTCTCCCTGACGCTCACCAACCCGTACGACACTCCGATCCAGTTCGTCTACCAGAGCATCCAGGAGACCTACGGCACGAGTCTGGAGACCGGGCTCAAGTTCACCGCGACCGCGTGCGGCACCCAGACCAACGGGTGCAGTGACAACGTCCACGGCGGCATCGCCCGCTACAACGTTCCGCTCGCCCCGGGGGCCAGCAGCGCCTTCACGGTGACGTACGCGATCGCCCCCGATTCGGCGTGCGGCCCGACCACCCGGATCGACTTCTACTCCTACCTGTACTACGAGTACAACAGCGGTGAGGCCAACAACTCGGGCATCGTCGGAGTCCCGGGTACCCAGGTCGCCTGCGCCTGACCGGCCTGACCGGCCTGACCCGCTGACCCGCCGACGCCCGAGCGTTCCCGGTGCGGACCCGCACCGCGCATCCCCCGTACACCCGTCAGGCCGCCGGCTTCCCCCGTGTCGGCGCCTGACGGGCCCTTCGCGTTCCCGGAGCGGTTCGCGCTCCCTGTGGCCGGCACCCGGACTCCGCCCGCGCCGACGCCGCGACGGTGTGCCGGGTTGACGCCCCGCGACGGCCTCCGGGCCGCTCGGCAGGCCCGGGCCCGGGCTGGAAAGCCCTTGGTGGCAAGGGGGCCGCAGGGGCGAACGGATGTTCCCGGAGTTTATGGGGCGGTGGGGGCGGACCGGGCGAGATTCACCCTATCGGGGGGTAGTCGGCTTCCGTGCGGGCCCGGTCGGGGTTCGGTGATCTAGGGTTCCGGATGGGCCGCCCGGAGACGGTGGCCGAACTTCGCGTATTGCGCCAACGCCCCCACCAGTAAGCGGATCTGATGATCCGTCATGGCATGCGCCAGGATTGTGCCGTTATGCCCCTGGACGCGTGACCCGATCACAGGAATGGAGAGCCCTGCCGATGACCGTGGACACGAGCCCGGAGGCAGTGCAGGCCAAGCAGCAGAGCCTTGCGACGGCCGCTGCCCGGAACCTTGCCACCACGACCAAGTCCGCACCGCAGATGCAGGAGATCACCTCCCGCTGGCTGCTCAAGGTGCTTCCCTGGGTCCAGGCGGCCGGTGGCGCCTACCGCGTCAACCGTCGGCTCACCTACGCCGTCGGCAACGGGGTGGTGGAGTTCATCAAGACCGGCTCCCAGGTCCGGGTGATCCCGGCGGAGCTGGGCGAGCTGGCGCTGCTGCGCGGCTACGAGGACGAGGACGTCCTCGCTGCCCTGGCCGACCGCTGCCAGCAGCGGGACTTCGGCCCCGGTGAGGTGCTCGCCACCCAGGGGGAGGCCGCCGACAAGATCTTCCTGATCGCGCACGGCAAGGTCAACAAGATCGGCACCGGCAAGTACGGCGACGAGACCGTCGTCGGCGTGGCCGGCGACGGCGACCGCTTCGGCGAGGACGCGCTGCTGAACCCGGACGCCACCTGGGAGTTCACCGCGAAGACCGCCACCGCCGGTGTCGCCCTGACGCTGAGCCGGGCGGAGTTCGCCGCCATCCGGGACAACGCGCCCAGCCTCCAGGAGCACCTCCGGGCCTTCCTGGCCCTGCCGCTCCAGGCGCAGAACGAGCGCGGCGAGGCCGAGATCGCCATGTCGGCCGGCCACCACGGCGAGTTCGAGCTGCCCGGCGCCTTCGTGGACTACGAGCTCAAGCCCCGTGAGTACGAGCTGAGCGTCGCGCAGACCGTCCTGAAGGTCCACACCCGCGTCGCGGACCTGTACAACCAGCCGATGAACCAGACCGAGCATCAGCTGAGGCTGACGATCGAGGCCCTGCGCGAGCGGCAGGAGCACGAGATCGTCAACAACCCGGAGTTCGGGCTGCTCAACAACGCCGACTTCGACCAGCGCATCCAGACCCACTCCGGCCCGCCCACCCCGGACGACCTGGACGAGCTGCTCAACCGTCGCCGTGACCCCGACTACCTGCTCGCCCACCCGCGGACCATCGCCGCGATCGGCCGGGAGTTCAACGCCCGTGGGCTGTACCCCACCCACGTCGACCTCGGCGGGCAGCAGGTGCCGGCCTGGCGCGGCGTGCCGATCCTGCCGTGCAACAAGATCCCGATCACCAAGGAGAACACGAGCTCGATCCTGGTGATCCGTACCGGTGAGGACAACCAGGGCGTCATCGGCCTGCACCAGACCGGCATTCCGGACGAGTACCAGCCGTCGCTCTCGGTCCGCTTCATGGGCATCGACGAGAAGGCGATCATCTCGTACCTGGTCAGTGCCTACTACTCGGCCGCCATCCTGGTGCCGGACGCGGTCGGCGTGCTGGAGAACGTGGAGATCGCGCACCGCCGCAGCTGAGCGCGGAGAACAACGAGCGCGGGCCGTAACCGGCCGACTCGAAGATCGTTTGAACTGATGGCGGACGGCCCGCCCGCGAAGGCGGGCCGTCCGCCTGACCACGTCTGATCACTTCTGGTCGTGCTCGATGGACCTTCTGCCAGAAATGCGACTGTATTCGATCTTTCTTCCTATTCCAGCCGTTCTGCCCATTCCTTCGAGGCCGGTCGGCCCGAGCCCGTTCCGTCCTCCCCGGACGACCCGAGAGGTGTGTGGAGCCCATGCCCCAGCGTCGGCAGATCCGCCGGATACCGCCCGGCGGCGGGGGCGCGGCGCCCGGGCGACGGGCACGGCTGATCGGCGCGGCGGCCAGCGTGGTCGCGATCTGCGCACTGGTCGGCGGAGCGACCGCCTCCGGCGCCGGAAGCCCCGGCGGGTACCCGCACGGCCCGGTGGTGGACACCTGCGTCTGCAACGAGACCGACGTGTCGATGTCGGTACGGCCGGGCGGCCAGGTGACCGTCGGCGTGGACGTGGACGTCCAGGTCGGGGTCACCGTCGCGCCGAGCGCCGGTCCGGGGTACCACGGGCCCTGGCCGCCGCGCCGGCACCACCCCTGCCACACCCACAAGCCCACCGCGAAGCCGACTGGGAAGCCGACCGTCAAGCCGACCTCGCCGCCCTTCTCCCTGCCGCCCGTGACCTCGCTTCCCGTCCCCTCCCTGCCCTTCCCGTCGATGTCCTTCTCCTCGCCCTCGCGTCCGGCGGGGCTGCGGAGCGAGTCCGGTCGGCCGGTCGAGGGGCAGGTCGGGTTGGGGCAGGTCGTGCCCGGGCAGGTCGGGCCGGGCCACGACGGTGACGACCACGACGACGACGGAGACGAGGACGACTGGTACGGGGACGACTGGTACGGGGACGACTGGTACGGGGACGACTGGTACGGGGACGACTGGTACGGGGACCACGGCTGGCACCACCACCACCACCCGCACCCCTGCCCCAGCCCGACGCCCACTCCAACGCCCACTCCCACCCCGACGCCGACGCGCACGCCGACGCGGACGCCGTCTCCGAGCCCCACCCCGACTCCGACGCCTACGCCGAGTCCCACACCCACCGCGACGCCCACGCCGAGCCCGAGTCCCACACCCACCGCGACGCCCACGCCGAGCCCGACTCCGACCCCCACGCCGACTGCGACCCCCAGCTCCACACCGTCGCCGAGCCCTACGCCGTCGCCGTCGCCGAGTCCCACCCCGACCTCGAGTCCCAGTCCGAGCCCAAGTCCGAGCCCGAGCCCGAGCCCGAGTCCCACCTCGACTCCGACTTCGACTCCGAGCCCAACCCCCACCCCGTCACCGACCCCGTCGGCCCCCACCCCGACGCCCGCTTCACCCGCGCCCCCGGCGTCGCCCGCCCCCGCACCGCCGCCCGCACCGCCGCCCGCTCCGGCGCCGGCTCCGCCCGCCCCGGCCCCAGCGGTTCCCGTGCCGGCGGCCCCGAGCCCGGCTGCGCCCAGTCCTCCGGCCTCCAGCCCCGTGGCCTCGCCGAGCGCGGCGCGTCCGAGCCCGCTCTGGCCGACCCCGTCGGCGCGACCGGTGTTCCGCGTCCAGGCGACGAAGCCCATGCCGCTGGCCCGGCACCACCAGGGCGTCTCGATGACCACCACGATGTTGCTGATCATGGTCCCCGCCGTGATCGCGGCGGCGGCCCTGCGGCCGGGCCATGGTGGCCGAGGACGCGGTGGCCGCGCGAACAAGTCCTGACCGGCTCCTGACGGGCCCGCCGACCGGTTCCCTCCCGGTTCCTTCCCGGCGGCGGGCCCTGCCCCGGAGCCCGGGGCCGCCCGCCCGACCTTTTCCGTTCCGTCACAAGCCAAGCCAGAGAGAGGAGTTCCCATGTCCGAGTGGGTGGCGTTGATCATCGCCATGGCGTCGGCCTGTGCCGTCGTCGTGGCGGTGGTGGTGCTGAGGCAGCGCCGACCGATCGAGGAGAGCACCGACGAGACCCCGGACGTCATCGAGTACATCACGATGATGATCGGGGTGGTCTACGCGATCGTCCTCGGTCTCGCCATCGCGGGTGTCTGGGAGGCGCGCGGCGCCGCACAGGACGACCTGTTCCGCGAGGCGCAGTCGCTGCGCGAGGTGAGCGACCGCGCGGTGATCTACCCGGTGGAGTTCCGGGACCAGGTCCGGGCCGACGTGGACGCCTACGTCGCGTACGTGGTGAACACCGAGTGGGACTACATGAAGGAGAACGGGGCGATCACCGAGCAGGGCGACCAGCTGCTCCAGAAGCTCCAGAACGACGTCGCCACCCGGGCGCCCGCCTCCGACCTGGAGTCGCAGTCCTACCAGCCGATCATGGACCGGATCAGCCAGGCCTCGGAGGCCCGCAACTCGCGTGGACAGAACGCCGGGCCGACGATGCCCGGGGTGGTCTGGCTCGGCCTGATCGGCGGTGCGGTGGTGACCGTCGGCATGCTGTTCGCGCTGCAGATCCGGCGCACGCCGCGGGAGTTGACCCTGGCGCTCTGCTTCAGCGTGCTGATCGCCTTCCTGCTGTTCATGATCTGGGACTTCGACAATCCGTTCTCCCGGAGCGTGTCGGTGACCACCCAGCCGTTCGAGGACCTCTTCCCCTCGCTGAATCTCGGGGGCTGAGCGGGCGGGCTCCGCTCGGGAGTTCCGCCCGGGCGCTCCACTTGGCGTCGGCTCGGGATCCGGGCAGGTGATCTTCGGATAATCTTGCCCGGATCGTCGGGGTCGGCCCCGGCGGAGAGAACGAGGGGATCGTCAGCAGTGTCCGACCCGACGCCGGATCTCGGTGCCCACTTCCCGCCGGCCCGGCCGGAGCGTGCCTGGTTGTGGCTGCCGACCTCGGAGCGGCTCCGGCGGAAGAAGCAGCGCCGGATCTGGGAGGAGTACCGGAAGCGCTACCGGACGGAGGAGCACGTCAAGGCCGAGCGACGCAAGCACCTCCGGAGGGAGGGTGCGGACTGCTGCCTCGACGGCTGCTGCGAGTTCGCCGATCCCTGCCTGATCGTCCTGATCCCGGTGATGATGGTCTCCGGCGTCCGGTTCGCCCTCACCGGCGCGCGGGGACAGCGGCCGGCCGACCCGTCGGCCCCCGCCCCGCGTGGCTTCGCGGCCGGGGCGCTCTACGGCGCGGTGCGCTACTACCGCACCGAGGTCAGCCCTCGCCGTCCGGCCTGCTGCCCGTACACGCCGTCCTGCTCGACCTACGCCGTGCAGGCGCTGCACCGGCACGGCGCGCTGCGCGGGGCCCGGCTGACGGCCGGACGGCTGCTGCGCTGCCGCCCGGGCGCGGGCGGGACGGACCCGGTGCCGCCGCGCTGAGCCGCGGACACCCCACCCGCGGACGGCCCATCCACGGTCGACAGGGCCACGGTCGACGGAACCGCGAACGACGGAACCACGAACGACGGAACCACGAACGACGGAGCCACGAACGGCCCGCACGGAGTTCCGCGCGGGCCGTCACTCATGGACGACGGGGCGTCAGCGAAGGCTGCTGTCCATCGCGTTGAGCATCGTGCCGGAGGCGTCGTCGTTCTCCAGGGAGAAGGCGAACAGCCCGCCCAGGCCCTTGCTCTTGGCGTAGGCCCCGCGCGCCTGGACGGCCTGCGGGGTGTCGCCGGTCCAGAAGTTGGTGCCGTCGTAGACCCAGCTGCTCTCGGTGACCGGGTCCCAGTGGGTCTGCGCCGCGGTCGGGTTGAGCTCCTTCCAGGCGGCCAGGCCGGCCTCCTGGCTCAGCGGCTTCTTCGCCGTCGGGCCGGTCGCGCTCTGGTACAGGCCGAAGTTGGAGCCGGCCGGGACGCCGGTCCAGCCGCGCCAGTAGAACGGGATGCCCAGCACGATCTTGTTCGCCGGGAAGCCGCCGGGGATGCCGTACTCGGGCAGGCCGGTGGTGTACGCGGCGAGCGTGGTGTCCACGTTGTACTTGCGGGTGCCCGGGGTGATCGGCGTGGTCGGGTCGGCCGGGCTGTCGTGCAGCGGGTCCTGGTGGTTGGTCGGGCCGGTGGCGTCCCACGCGCCGTGCATGTCGTAGGACATCACGTCGGCGTAGTCCAGGTAGGCGCCGATCTTGCCGGTCTCCAGCTGGGCGATCTTGTCCTGGCCGCTGGGCAGCGCGGCGCTCAGCAGGTACCGCTTGCCCTGGGCCGCGCCGAGGGTGTCCAGCTGGGTGCGGAACTCCTTGAGCAGCAGGGTGAAGTTCTGCTTGTCGGCCGCGGAGTAGTGGTTGCCGGTGTGGCCGCCGGCCGAGCCCGGGTACTCCCAGTCGAGGTCGATGCCGTCGAAGAGACCCGCGGCCGAGGCCGGACCGCCGGAGGCGTCACCGGCCACGCCGGTCGGCAGGTTCCCCTTGAGGAACATGTCGACGCACGAGGAGACGAAGGCCTTCCGGGAGGAGTCGGTGGCCGCCGCGTCGGAGAAGTACTTGGAGTAGGTCCAGCCGCCGATCGAGATGGTGAAGCGCAGGTTCGGGTACTTGGCCTTCAGCTGCCGGAGCTGGTTGAAGTTGCCCTTGAGCGGCTGCTCCCAGGTGTCGCCGGTGCCGTCCACGCTGGTGCCGGCGTTGTAGTCGGCCTGGTAGTCGGCGTAGGCGTCGCCCGCGCCGTCACCGGCGTTCGGGTTGGACTCGTTGGCCGAGTCGGAGGCCTTCACCGCCTGGAAGCAGGTGAACCTGGTGGGGTCGATGTTGGCGAACGCGTAGTGGATGACGTCCAGCTTGGCCGCCGCGCCACTGGTGTCGACGTTCTTCGCGTTGTACGCGTTCTCGTAGACGCCCCACTGGTCGAAGTAGGCCGAGCGGACCGGCTGTTGGGCGGGAGCGGCCGCGGTCGTGGTGCTCACCGGCGCGGACTGGGCGGAGGCGTGGCTGCCGGAGTAGCCCTGGACGCTGAAGGTGTGGCTCCGGCCCGGCAGCAGCGAGCTGACCGTGACGGAGGTGCCCATCGAGGTGGCGACGAGCTGGCCGTTGGACCACACCTTGTAGGCGACCGCGCCGTCTCCGCTGGTGAGGGTGGAGGGCTGCCAGGTGAGCACCACCGCGTTGGACGTCGTCCGGGTGACCGCGAAGCCGGTCGGGGTGGTGACCTTGCCGTCCCCGGCCGGGCCGCTCGCGGTGGCCGTCGGGGTCGGCGTGGTGGTCGTGGGGGTGCCCGTCGGGCTGTTGGTCGCCGTCGGGCTGTTGGTGGCGGTGGGGCTGCCGGTGGCGGTGGGGCTCGCGGTCGCCGTCGGGCTGGCCGTGGCGGTCGGACTGGCGGTGGCCGTGGGGCTGGCGGTCGTGGTGGGGCCGGCCGGACCGGTCAGCGTGAGGTCGTCCGCGTAGTACGCGCCGGTGCCGTACCAGCCGTGGGTGAAGACGGTGACGGAGCTCGTGGTGGCACCGGTGGTGAAGGTGGTGCTCAGTTGGTTCCAGCCGGTCCCGCCCGGGGTCCAGGCCGAGGAGTTGACGCCGGTACCGGTGGCGCCCAGGTAGACGTAGCTGCCCTGGACCCAGCCGGCCAGGGTGTACGTGGTGTTCGGCTGGACGGCGACGGTCTGCTGGCACTGCGCGGTGTCGGAGGCCGAGGCGGCGCCGCTGAGGGCGCGGCTCCCGCCGTGCACCGGGGTGGTGACGACCGACCCGTTGGAGCAGGTCCAGCCGGCCAGGGTGCCGGTCTCGAAGTCGCTGTTGGTCAGCAGGTTGACCGGGGCGGCCGAGGCGGAGCCGAAGGTCAGGGCGATGGCGGCGCCGCTGGTGGTCAGGGTGGCGGCCAGGGCCAGTGCGGTGGCCCTTCTGCGGTGGGCGGCCCGGCGCCCGGCGCGTTCCCCGGCGGGGTGGGCGGGCCGTGCGGGCATGACGCGGTCGTGCATGCGGTGGGTCCTCCGGATGTGTGGGGGTTCCGGCGGTGCGGTGGCCCGGACGGGCCGAGGGAGCCGGCCCGGGCGCGGTGGGGGCGCGCGGGCTGGTGACACGTGCTGACGAGCGGTGCGCGGACACGACGGGCGGCCGACCCGTGCACGTCACGACTGAACAGATTGGACTGGACCAATATTCGCCGTCAAGGGTGTCCGCCCGCTGGACTGCTTCAGGGTCGCTCGACCGCCTCCGCCCGCTCGACCGCCTCCGCCCGCTGGACCGCCTCCGCCCGCTCGACCACCTCCGCCCGCTGGACCGCCTCCGCCCGGGGGCGGCGGCCGGACCGGTGGCGGCCCGGTAGGTTGGCCGGTACGAGCAGGCCCGTCGAACGGAGGACGCGCGATGGACAGCCAGGACTGGGACGACCGCTACGCCGCGAGCGAGCTGGTGTGGGGCGTGACGCCCAACCGGTGGGTGGTCCGCGAACTGACCGGCCACACCCCCGGCCACGCCCTCGACCTGGCCGCCGGAGAGGGCCGCAACGCCATCTGGCTGGCCGCCCAGGGCTGGGAGGTCACCGGACTGGACTTCTCCGCCGTCGCCCTGGAGCGCGCCGAGCGGCTCACCGCCGAACTGCCCGACGAGGTCGCCGACCGGCTCACCTGGCGCCACGGCGACGCCCGCTCCCTCGAAGCCCCGGCCGCCGGCTACGACCTCGTCCTGGTCGCCTACTTGCAGATCCCGGCCCCGGACCGCCGGGCCGCGCTGCGCCGCGCCGCCGACGCGCTCGCCCCCGGCGGCACCCTGCTGGTCATCGGGCACGACCTGAGCAACCTCACCGAGGGCGTGGGCGGCCCGCAGGACCCGGCCGTGCTCTTCACCCCCGAGGACGTCCTGGCCGACCTCGCCGACCGTGGGCTGCGCTCCGTCCGCGCCGAGCGGGTGCACCGTACGGTCGGTGGCGAGCCCGGGCACAAGGGCGGTGAGCCCGGCGCGGGCGGACGGGTCGCGGTGGACGCGCTGGTGCGGCTGGAGCGCGGCGCCGGGTGACGCGCGGCCCGCGGGCCGGCCGGCAGCACCTGCCGGTCGGCGAGGCCTGATCCGCCTGGCGGCGGACGACAGCTGGCGTGACGTCAACTAGCTTGTGCGGCATGAGGACTCGTATGCTCCCGGCGGCCTTGGCGGCCGCCGCGCTGCTGCTGGCCGGATGCAGTGGTTCGGGCCCGGGCTCCGGCTCCGCCGACGAGGAGCGGTCGGGGCCCGGGCCGACCGGCGCGGCGCCCACCGGGCCGCCATCGACTGGTGCGGCACCGACCGGTGGGCCACCGGCCGGCGCGCCCTCCGCCGACGCTCCCTCGGCCGGTGCCGAGCGCCGCGCCGACGGCGCCCAACTGCTCTACCGCGCCGGGGGCGGCCACAGCGCGCAGAACCCGGCCTTCGCCCCGGACGGCCGCTCCCTCCTGCTGACCGAGTTCAGCGGAGGCTACAACAGGGGCGCCGCCGCCCTCGGCATCCTGCCGCTGGACGGCGGCGCCCCGCGCAAGGTGCTGGAGGACCCCGACCGGGCGGCCGTCAACCTCCCGGGCACCAGCTGGAATGCCGCCGCCGATGCCTTCGCGTTCGCCACCGACCGGGAGTCCGGGCACGACGAGATCTGGCTGATGCGGCCGGGCGGCGCCCCCGAGCGGGTGACCAGGCACGCCGACGGCGGAGGCTACAGTGAGCCGAGCTTCTCCCCGGACGGCGAGTGGATCGTCTTCCAGCAGAGCTGGGAGCCGGAGCACGCCGCCGCGCAGGGCGACGCGGCGGAACAGGACTCGCTCTGGAAGGTCCGCCGCAGCGGCGGCACTCCCGTCCTGCTGGTGGACGGCCGGGGCACCGGCACCGACAACCGGCAGCCGAACTGGTCCCCGACGGGTGACCGGATCGTCTTCCAGCGCCGGGGCGCGGGCCGTGAGGACTGGTCGCTGTGGACGGTGGACGCCGACGGGGGCAGGCTGCGGCAGGTCATCGGGGCGCCGGGCGAGCACGCCGACCCGAGCTGGTCCCCGGACGGCCGCTACCTGGTCTTCTCCTCCACCCTGGGCGACCTGCCGCAGGCCCAGGTCTTCGTGCTGGAGGCGGCCGGCGGCACTCCCGTCCGGGTGACCCGCGACGACGGCGCCTACGACGGCGCGCCGAGCTGGTCCCCGGACGGGCAGTGGATCGCCTTCGAGTCCGCCCCGGGCGGGGAGTCCGCTCCCGCCGCCCTCTGGCGCATTCCGGCGCCCCGCCGGGCCGAGGCTAGCCGACGCTGATCGTCACCACCGAGTACTGCGCGACGGTCAGTGGCACGCTGAGCGTCCCGCCGGTGACGGTGTACGGGACGGCCTTGGGCGCCGGGTCGGTGCCGTCCGGGCTGGCGACGGTGACGGCGGAGACGCTCGCCCCGGCGGGCAGGGCCCAGGAGAGCGTGCAGTTGGCGGGCGTGCTGCGGAAAGCGGCCGGGGTGTCGCCGAAGTTGGTGAAGTTCACCAGGTGGACGACGGTGTCGGCGCCGAGCCGCCGGGCGTCCAGGAAGATCCGGCGGTCCCCGGCCAGGGTGACCTCCGGCGGGGCGGACTGCCGGACGGCGGTCAGCAGTTGGTCGGCCGAGGCCTGGTCGGTCTTGGTGAGGTAGCTCAGCCCGGGCAGCGCCTTGACGTACCAACAGCTGCCGCTGCCGTAGGAGTTCGTCTTCGTGGCGGGCAACGGGTCGGCCCTGCGCAGGCCGAGGACGTCGGCGAGTGCGAACTCGGTGCGCTGGCCGCCCAGTTCGTCGAGCGCGGTGGGTGCCGGGCCGGTGATCACGATCGTCCCGCCGGCCGCGACGAAGCCGCGCAGCAGCGCCGCCTCGGCGTCCGAGACCGCCTGGAGGTTGGGCAGCAGCAGGACCTTGAACCGGGCCAGGTCGTCGGCGGTCAGGCCGGGGCTGGGCACGGTGTCGAACGGGACGTGGGCGTAGACCAGCGCCTTGACGGTGCCCCGGAAATCGCCGAGCCAGGAGAGCGAGGCGCAGCTCATCGAGGGATCGTCGCCGCCCCACCAGTCGGTGATCCCGGCCGGGGCCGTGGCGTTGACGTACATCCCGTTGCCCTCGCCGGGGCCCACGTAGTCCCGGGACGGCGCGGAGTGGTAGACGCCGACCCGCGCGATCGACACCGGGTCGTAGAGCTTCGTCTGGTTGGTGCGCACGAAGCGGTACATCCGGGTGCGCATCGCGGCGTCCACGGTGTCGTTCTTGAACGGGGTCTTCACCTCGTACGGGTTGCAGCCGGCCGCGATCAGTTGGGACATCACCAGCGAGGCGTCGTCGGCCTGCCAGCCGTAGGAGAACGCCCAGGCCGGCTTGGTGCCGCTGGCGGCGCGGGCGTACTTGTACATGGAGATCAGGCAGACCCAGTCGGAGGCGGTGGCGTGCCGCATGCCGTCGTAGTTGCCGAGGATGTCCACCTCCCAGACCTGGCTGACGGCGCCGGGGGCCTGGCGCAGGTAGCCGCCGTCCAGGCCGATCGAGGTGGCGTAGCGGTAGTCCATCGAGACGGTCTCGACGAAGGTGACCAGGTCGGGGTTGACCGAGCGGCCCGCGTCGGCGATGTCCAGCTGGAACCGGAGCAGGTTGCGGTGGCGCCACTCGACGTAGCGGCGGAAGACCGGGTCGGCGAAGTTCGCGGCCTTGGGCAGGGCGAGGCCGGTGTCGGCCTTGAACGCGGCCGCGCCCCAGGTGGAGGCGTCGCACCAGGAGAGCACGCCGTCGAAGTAGATCGGGACGTCCGGCCAGATGCCGTCCACGCCGGTCGCGGCCACGCCCTTGATCCGGTTGAGGTAGTAGTCCCGCCAGGGCGAGTTGGGGCTGAGCCAGACGCTCTCGTCGCCCGGGTCGACCCACACCACCACGCTGCCGTAGAACACGTTGGGCTTGCCGGCGAGGTCGCGCTGGACCCAGTTCTTGCCCTGGTCGTTCTTGTAGAAGGAGCGGCCCTTCTCGCCGCCGGGGGAGATCAGTTCCAGCGACGGGTAGTACATGACGACCTTGAGGCCGGCCGCGTGGGCCAGGCCGGTGAACGTCTTCACCTCGGCCATGTGGGCGGCGAACTGGGCGTCGGTGAGCCAGTCGGAGAGCAGGGTGTCCAGCTCGATGACGCTGACCTCCTGGGCCTTGAGGGCGTCCACGGCGCTCTGCATGTCGGCGGGCTCGTTGAAGGTGCCGTCGCCGATGCGGGCGTAGCGGGCCCAGTCCGGCCAGGTCTGCGCGGCGGTGGCGCGCAGTCCGGCGGCCCGGGTGGACGAGGGCCAGAGGCCGTCGTACTGCGCGGTGCCGTAGTCGGTGTCCGGTGCCGTGGCGGCCCAGGCCGCGCCGCCGGGCAGCAGCCGGACGGTGGCCAGCGCGCCGCCGGCGCCGAGGCCGGCCCGGAGCAGCCGGCGGCGGCCGAGCCGGGATCCCTCCGGCTGCGGCGGTGTCGCGTGCTGTTCGGTTCCTTCGTGCTGCTCGGGCATGGTGGTCCCCCCAGCGAGAGCGGGCCGGCGAGCGTCGGCACGGCCCGGAACGGTCGTGAGCACTGTGCACCGCACTGCGAGTCGTGAACACTGCGGTCGGTGCACGGTCGGTGCACGGTCGGGGCGCCGTCGCCGTCGAGGCGCCGCCTCGGGGCCGACCCTAGACCGTGTGCCACCCGGGTCGGCCGGTCCCGGTCCACGGCTACGCCAGACGTCTGACCGCCGGTTCCCTCAGTGTGCGGACCGTTGTCGGGGTGAGTCCCGGGGCGATACGGGGTACAGGTGCTCGCAGGACACCGTCGATGATCATAAATTCTCTACAGTGCTGTAGATTCGCGGCACGGGCGGTGGCAGAACGAGGAGGACGCGATGAGCGTTTCGCTGGCCAAGGGGCAGAAGATCAGCCTGGAGAAGCCGGGGGGTGGGCAACTGAGCCTCGTCCGGATGGGCCTCGGCTGGAAGGCGGCGGAGCGCAAGGGCTTCCTCGCCAAGCTGCTCGCCGCCGGCCGGGAGATCGACCTGGACGCCTCGGCGGTGCTGTTCGCCCAGGGGCGGCCGGTGGACGTGGTGTTCTTCCAGCACCTCAACAGCAACGACGGTTCGGTCCGGCACAGCGGGGACAACCTGGTCGGCGGCGCGGGCGACGCGACCGACGACGAGTCGATCACGGTCGACCTGGCTGCCGTCGCCGCCGAGGTCGACCAGATCCTCTTCACCGTCAACTCCTTCACCGGGCAGACCTTCCAGGAGGTCGAGGCGGCCTTCTGCCGGCTCGTGGACGAGACCACCGGCGTCGAGCTGGCGCGCTACACGCTCACCGGCGGCGGCCCGTACACCGCGCAGGTCATGGCCAAGGTGCAGCGCACGGCGACCGGCTGGCAGATGGCCGCGATCGGTCAGCCGGCCAGTGGACGGACCTTCCAGGACCTGATGCCGGAGCTGGTCAAGCACCTCTGACGATCCGTGGCGGGTTCCGGCGTTCCGGCGTTCCGGCGCTCCCGCGCCTCGGGGTCCCGGCGTCAGTCGATGTCGCGGCGCCGGAACCCGGCCAGGGCCAGGACGATCAGGGCGGCCGCGACCAGGGTGAGCACGGCCGGCGGCGTCCAGTCCATCGCGGCCGCCGGGAGCCGGGGCACCTGGCCGTACGGGGAGAGTCGCTCCAGCCCCGCGGGGAGGTCCAGCAGCGGGCCCAGGTAGCCGATTACGAACGCGTACCCGGGCACCAGCCAGGCCAGCGGCGTGGCCCGGGGCAGCCAGCCGTACACCGCGGCGGCGAAACCCACCGTCACCCACTGGGCGGGCGCGAAGGCCAGCGCCGCGCCGGTCAGCCGCAGGAACGCGCCTCCGTCACCGCTGGAGATCGCCCCGGCCAGGCCGAAGCCCACGCCCGCCGCGAGCAGGACGGCGGTGGAGCCCAGCAGGGCCGCCGCCAGGTGCCCGCCGAGCCAGGCGGACCGTGACACGCCGGTGGCCAGCACCGGCACCGCCCGTCCGGCGCTCTCCTCGACGCGCGGGCGCAGTGTGGCCAGCACCGCGTGGACGCCACCGACCACGGCGACCACCAGCATGGTCAGCGCGGCGTAGGAGTCGGCGAGGGTGTGTCCGCCGAGCCGGTCCAGCGCCTCCCGGATCCGGTCGACGTTGCCCAGCATCGAGTCGGCGTCGCCGAGCAGCGAGCCGTACATCGCACCGACCAGCAGCAGGGCGACCGCGAAGCCGCCGAGCAGGCCGCGGTGCAGGCGCAGCGCGAGGCCGAACGGGGTGCCCAGCGCCGGGCTGCCGCCGGCCGGGCCGGGGCGGGCGGCGCGCAGGCCGGCGCCGTGGTCCCGTCGGCTGCTGAGCGCGAACCCGGCGGTGGCGGTCGCCGCGGTCAGGGCGAGCGCGGGCAGCAGCGGCCACCAGCGGTCGTCGACGAAGGGGTAGCTGCGCTGCAGCCAGCCGATCGGGGAGGCCCAGGAGAGCGCGCCCGAGCCGGCGTCCCCGGCGGCGCGCAGCGCGTAGGCGCCGCCGAGCACGGCGAGGGCGAGTCCGGAGGCGGTCCGGGCGTGTGCGCTGAGCTGGACGGTGACGGCGGCCACCGCGGCGAAAAGCAGTCCGGCCAGGGCGGTCGCGGCACCGAACAGCGCCGATCCGGCCGCGGTGAGGCCGGGGATGCCGAGGGCGGGCAGGCCGGCCGCGAGCAGCACGCCGAGCGCGAGGTCGGCGACGGCGGCGGTGGCCAGGGCGGCGGCGAGCGGGGCGTGCCGGCCGACGGCGGCGGAGCGGAGCAGTTCGGCGCGGCCGCTCTCCTCCTCGGCCCGGGTGTGCCGGGTGACGGTCAGGATGCTCAGCAGCCCGGCCAGGACGGCCAGCAGGCCGAGCAGCCGGTGGCCGAGCATGGCGCCCCAGGTGTAGTCGGCCAGGTAGCGGGCCGGCCCGCTCATCGCGAGGATCGCCGGGCCGGCCGAGCCCTGGGCGATGGCGGCGCGGTCGGCGGCGGTCGGGTAGACGGTGTGGACGCTGTCGGCGCTGGCCAGGGTGGTCAGCCAGAGGCCGAGCACCCAGGCGGACAGCCGCAGCCGGTCGCGGCGCAGGGCGAAGCGGAGCAGTGCGGCGGTGCCGGCCAGGTTGGTGCGGGCCGCCGGGCGGCGGGGTGCGGCGGCGCGGCCGGTGGCCGGTGCGGCGGAGGTGGCGGTCATCGCAGGGCCTCGCCGTCGAGGCGGTGCCCGTTGGCGGCCAGCTCGTCACCGTAGTGGCGCAGCATGAGCTCCTCCAGCGTGGGCGGGTGGCTGAGCAGGGCGCGCAGTCCGGCCGCGCTCAGGAGCCTTACGGCGGCGTCGAGTTGGGCGCCGTCCACGGAGAAGCGGACCAGGTCGCCCTCGGTGTGCAGGCCGTGCACGCCGGTCATCGCGTCCAGTCCGGCGACCGGGCGCAGGGTCCGGGCCTCGACGGTGGTGCGGGTGAGGTGGCGCAGCTCGGTGAGGGTGCCGCTCTGCACGACCCTGCCGTGCCGGATGATGCTGACCCGGTCGCCCAGCTTCTCCACCTCGTCCAGGATGTGGCTGGAGAGCAGGACGGTGCGGCCCTCCTGCTTGGCCTGGCGCACGACGTCCTGGAAGACCACCTCCATCAGGGGGTCGAGGCCGGAGGTCGGCTCGTCGAGCAGCAGCAGCTCGGCGTCGGAGGCGAGTGCGGCGACGATGGCGACCTTCTGCCGGTTGCCCTTGGAGTAGCTGCGGCCCTTCTTGGTCGGGTCGAGGTCGAAGCGCTCGATCAGCTCGTCGCGGCGGCGGCGGTCGAGCCGGCCGCGCAGCCGGGAGAGCAGGTCGATGGCCTCGCCGCCGGTGAGGTTGGGCCAGAGCTCGACGTCGCCGGGCACGTAGGCGAGGCGGCGGTGCAGCTCGACGGCGTCGTGCCACGGGTCCTTGCCGAGCATCCGGGCGCTGCCGCCGTCGGCGCGCAGCAGGCCGAGCAGGACGCGGATGGTCGTGGACTTCCCGGATCCGTTGGGCCCGAGGAAGCCGTGGACCTCGCCGGTCTCGACGGTCAGGTCGAGGCCGTCCAGGGCGGTGGTCCGGCCGAAGGTCTTGCGCAGGCCGGACAGGGTGATGGCCTTGGTCATGCTTGTGAAGCTACCGTAGTTTCAGAAAAGCGTGAATATTGGGAAGCGTCAAAGTTCGACCACGGGCGAGTGATCATCGGAAAGGGGCACCGGGTGGTGCGGGGAACGAAGGGGCCGGAGAAGCCCGAGGAGGAGCGCGACGACACGGCGGTGTCGGACTTCGTCGAGCGCTTCGCCGCGGAGCTGGTGGTCGCGGGCATGGGCCGGATGCCGTCCCGGATCTTCTCCTGCCTGATGGCCGAGGAGAGCGGGGTGCTCACCTCCGCCGAACTCTCCGAACGGCTGCGGATCAGCCCGGCGGCCGTCTCCGGGGCGATGCGCTACCTCATCCAGGTCGGCCTGGTCGCCAAGGAGCGCGAGCCCGGTTCCCGGCGGGACCGCTACCGGGTGCTCGACGACGTCTGGTTCGAGTCGCTGACCCGGCGTGACGAGATCATGATGCGCTGGATCCGGGTGCTGCGGGACGGCGAGTCCACCGTCGGTGCCGGCACGGTGGCGGGGGAGCGGCTGGCGGAGAGCGCCGCCTTCTTCGAGTTCATGATCGACGAGCTGCACGGGATGCTCGGCCGCTGGCGCGAGCACCGGGCGGGCCAGGCGCGGTAGCGGCCCGGCCCGGGCGGTGCGTCGATGGCGCCTCGAGGGCCGGACGACGCCGGGAGGGCGTCACGGGCGGGGGCGCCTCAGGTCGGGAGCTCGTCACAAGCCGGGTCCCGTACGAGTGGTGGGGCGCGGTTCCCGGGAAGGGAACCGCGCCCCTGAGGTCACTTCGTCGGGGCCGCCGACGGTGAGAACGCGGGGCCGGGGGTGGTGCTGGGCGCCGCGCCCGGGGTCTGCGTCGAGGTCGGGGCGGGGGTGGGGCAGCCCGGGAGGGGCGTCGCCGTCGGGGTGCCGGTCGGCGTGGCGGTCGGGGACGGCGAGCCCGTCGGGGTCGGCGTGCCCGTGGCGGTGGCCGTCGGGTCCGGGCAGGTGGTGGGCGTACCGGTCGGGGTGCCCGTGGGCGTGCCGGTCGGGGTCGCCGTCGGGGAGGTGCCGCCGCTCGGCGTGGTCGTCGGCGTCGCGGAGGGCGAGGTCGAACCGCCGGGCGTGGGCGTGGTGGTGGGGCTCGGAGTCGTCGTCGGCTGAGCGCTCGGGAACTGGTCCGGAGTCGGCGTGACGGGAGCGGTGGGCTGAGGCTCTGCGGTGGGCGGCGTCGTGGTCGGGCCACCGCCGCCCGGGAGGGTCGGGGCGCCCGGCTGGGACGGCGTGGGCGGCGCGACGGGCGGAACCGGGGACCCGGGGCGGTTCGGGACGGTGGTCACCGTACCGCTGCCGTAGTGCGCCATCCAGTTGCGCACCGTCCGCAGGTACTCGCCCGAGTTGTTGTAGCTGAGCACCGCCCGGTCGAGCTGCGCCGGGTCGGCGAGGTCGCGGCCGCCCGCGCAGAGGTAACGGCCGGCGGTCTCGGTGGCGTCGAAGACGTTGTTCGGGTCGGCCTTGCCGTCGCCGTCGGCGTCCGCGCCCCAGGAGGCCCAGGTGGAGGGGATGAACTGCATCGGCCCGACGGCGCGGTCCCAGCGGGAGTCGCCGTCGTAGCGGCCGCCGTCGGTGTCGGCTATCGCGGCGAAGCCGTTGCCGTCCAGCGCGGGGCCGAGGATCGGCGTCAGGGTCGTGCCCGCGGCGTCCACCCGGCCGCCGTTGGCCTGGCCGGACTCGACCTGGCCGATCGCGGCGAGCAGCTGCCAGGGCAGGTGGCAGCCCGGCGAGCGCTGCGCCAGCGAGGCCTCGGCCCGGTGGTAGGCGGCGAGGACGGTGGCGGGCAGCGCGGGCCCGGTGGCCGCGAACGGGCCGGCCGAGGGCAGGCCGGGCAGCGTGCCGGGAGGTTGCGGGAGCTGGACGGTGCCGCCACCGTCGGCCGGGACGCCGGTGCCGAAGGTGCCGGGGAGGTCCGTCGAGGAGCCGCCGCCGGGAAGCGGGCGGCCGACGCCCGGGCCGTCCGCGCCGTTCGCCGCGACGGCGTCGGCGACCGCGACCGGGGCGAGCCCGATGCCCGTCACCTGGGAGCCCGTCAGCGCGGCCAGCGCGACGAAGGCCGCCGCCGTGCCCGTGAGCCGCTTGCCGATCCGGAGCTTCCGCCCGCCCTTGGCCTTGCCGATCCGCACCGTCATCCGCTACCCCTCCCCGTCGCCGCCCGGACCCTCCCGGAACGGTTGAGCCGTCGTCATCGTGCCCGCCCAGCTGTGGACCGGGCCCGCCGCCGGGACGATTAGTATCACGACGATCTGACAGGGACAGGGTGACCGGGAGGCGGACCGGAGTCCTCCGAGGGGTTAACTCGGCACCTCAGCGGGGGTGCGGCCGGGTGCCGCGCCGCTTCGCGGCCTCCCCCGTCTGCCGCCTCCCCAGTCGCCGTCCGGCACCAACTCAGTTCTCGGTGAGCGAAGTTGACCGAGAGGTCAACTGTGGGGGAGGGCGCTCCCCGGCGCCGAACCGGCGGTTCGGAGCACGGGGGTGGTGCGTGCGCGGTGTTTCGGGCTCCCCGGCGCCGCCCGTCGTCCACCGTCCTGACCTGCCGGAACGTCGGCGGCCGGGGTCGGCGCCCACTATCAGTCCGGGCGCCGGGGCGCCAGGGCGCGGCCCCGACTACGCCCTGGACGGGTGACGTTCTGGTGAAAATGGGCATGCCAGGAATCACCGCCCTGCATGCTGTGCCGCGTGATGATGCGGATGGAGGTCCAGACCGTGAGCGCCAACCTGCCGGAGACCCTCGCCGAGGGGGCGGTCGTCCTGCCGGCTCCCCCTCGGGTGGTGGACGACCTGGCCCGTGACCTGACCCAGGCCGCCGCGGCTGTCCGGGCGGTGTCGCGCACCCGCCGCTCCGGCGGGGACGTCGCGGTCGCCGCGTACACCGCGGTGGTGTGCACCGGGCGGTCGGCCGCCACCGCCCTGGAGGAGGCCGCCGCCTGGTGCCGGCAGGCCCCCGAGGCCGAGGTCCACTCGCTGGCCTGGGCGCGGGTGCCGGGCCACCGGGAGGACGTCCACGAGTACCGCGTCACCCTGGCCGTCAGCTTCGCCGACGGAGAGACCGGCGAGCACCTCGGTGACACGCACCACGCCCGCCGCTGACGCCGTATCATCGCCCCCGTGATCGAGAGGGGTATGAACGACATGGTGAACAGCCCGACCACCGACGCGGACGGGACGGCCGCGGGGGAGCACGCCGACGGCCCACGGGAGCTCCCGCGGGCCGCGGCCGTCGCGGTCACCGTGCTCGTCGCGGTCTGCGGCGCCGCGGTGCTGCTGGCGGTGTTCCACTGGCTGGGCTGGTCCGTGCCGTGGATCGGCTGGATCGTCGCCAAGGCCGGGATCAAGCTCGCCGTCGGGGGCTTCGCCGGGCTGGCCGTCGGTTTCTCCTGGCTCCGGGCCAGGCTCCGGGCGCGGACCGGGAACTGACCGCAAGGGCGGTCAGCCCGCCTGCGGAGACGGGCAGGTGAGGTCGCGAGCGGGCGCCCTGTCCTCGAGCAGGTAGCGCTCGACCACCCCGCTGACACAGGTGTCGGACGTGGGGTACTGGCCGTGGTCGCCGTTCCCGGTGACGGTGACCAGCCTGGAGCCGCGCAGCGCGCGATGGGCGCCGAGCGCCGCCTCGTAGTACGTCGCCGGATCGTGCACCGAGTTGAGCATCAGCGTGGTCGGCAGGTGGGCGCCGGTCACCTTGACCTCGGGCGCCGGGGCGACCGGCCACGTGGCGCAGACCGCGCTGAAGGCGAGCGTCCGGGCGCCGGCCAGCGGCCAGCGGGCGGTGTTCTCGGCGCCGCGCTCGGTCCAGACGTCCAGATCCCTGGTCCACGGGGTGTCGTTGCAGGTCACCGCGAAGTACTCGGCGAGGAACTGCGGGTCGAGGTAACCGGCGAAGGCCTTCGCGGCCGCCGCCCTGGTCGCCGGGTCGACGCCCTGCCAGTTGTCGACGACGGCCAGGATCCGGGCCAGATCCGGGAAACCGGACGCCCGGTAGATCGCCGACATGGCGAGGCTGTCCAGCGAGTTCGGGCCGATCGTCACCGAGCCCTCGACGATCGGGGAGTCGTGCAGCGCGGCGCGCCGCTGCTCCCAGTGCGCCCGCACCTGCTCCGGCGTCGAGCCCCAGTGGTAGGTGGCGTCCCGGGCCGCGAGCCAGGGCACGAAGTCCTCGTCGAAGCGGCGCTGGAAGCTCATCGGCTGGCCCAGCTCGAACGTCTCCCAGGTGCCGTCGAAGCCGATGTTGCTGTCCAGCACCATCCGTTCGACCCGGCGCGGGAAGAGCGTCGCGTAGTAGGCGCCGATCATCGAGGCGTAGGAAGGGCCGTAGTAGCTGAGCCTGCGCTCGCCGAGCAGGCCGCGGAAGAGGTCGATGTCGTGGGCGGTCTGCTCGGTGGTCAGGTAGGGGAGCAGATCGCCGCTTCGCTCCTGGCAGCTGGCGGCCAGCTTCCTGGAGTTGGCGATGACGCGGTCGATCGCGGCAGGTGACTGGTCGCGGTAGTCGCCGGCCAGGAACTCCTGGAACTCCTCCTGGGTCTGGCAGACCGCCTTGGTGCTCTCGCCGACCCCGCGCTGGTCGAAGCCGACGATGTCGTACGCGGCGGCGACCGCCGGGGCTCCGGCGGCGAGCTTGGCCGGGCGCAGCAGGCCGGTGCCGCCGGGGCCGCCGGCCGCCATCAGCAGGGTGCCCTTGCGCGAGGCCGGGTCGATGGCGCGGTGCCGGGAGACGGCGATGGTCAGATCCGCCCCGACGCCGGCGTGGTGCCAGTCGCGCGGGGCGGTCATGGTGGCGCAGTCCAGGGCGGGCTGCCTGGCGCAGGGCTGCCAGTTCAGGGTCTGGTGGGTGTAGCGGGCGGGCACCGGGTCGGCGCTTGTAGACCCGAAGCTGTGCTCCCATGGGTCGTTACGTCCTTTCCCTCGCTACCGGACTCAGGCCTGCTCGGA
>NZ_JBEXWT010000020.1:0-1951 GCF_040629945.1 Kitasatospora sp. NPDC005856
GAACTCCTCTGGGAGGAGCGGCAGATCGTCCTCTATGGTCCGCCCGGCACCGGCACGTTCTGACGGTTGTTCTCCTGCTGGGCCGGAGCGGGCGCGGGGGCCGTCCGGCCCGGCCGTCCGGCGCGGGCGCCGCCGGGGTTCCCGGCCGCCGCACCGCGCGCGGCCAGCTCGCTGAGCCGCTCGTGCAGTGCGGCGGCCCCGGGGCGTTCGGCGGGTTCCTTGGCCAGGCAGGCCCGGATCAGCGGCGCGAGTTGCGGCGGCACGGCCGAGAGGTCGGGCTCCTCGTGGACGACCCGGTACAGCATCACTTCGGAGGACGCCCCCGAGCCGAACGGGGTGTCCCCCGTGAGGGCGTACGCGAGGGTGGCCCCGAAGGCGAAGACGTCGGTGGCGGGCGTGACGGCGGCGCCGCGGACCTGCTCGGGCGCGAGGAAGCCGGGGGAGCCGACCGCGGTGCCGACGTGGGTGAGCGTGCTGGCGCCGCGCGACCAGGCGATGCCGAAGTCGATGATCCGCGGGCCCTTGGGCGAGAGCAGGATGTTGGACGGCTTGAGGTCCCGGTGGACCACGCCCGCCTCGTGCACCTTGACCAGTCCGTCGGCCAGCGCGGCCCCGATCCGGGCCGCCTCCGGCCAGTTCAGGGGTCCTTCGTCGCCGACCCGCTTGTAGAGCGAGGGCCCCGGCACGTACGCGGTGGCCAGCCAGGGCCGTTCGGTCTCGATGTCGGAGCCGACCACGCGCGCGGTGCAGCCGCCGCGGATCCGGGAGGCGGCGGCGATCTCGCGGGCGAAGCGGGTGCGGAACTCCTGGTCCTCGGCGAGTTCGGCGCGGATCAGCTTGAGGGCGACGCGCTGCCCGCGGCGGTCGGACCCGAGGTAGACCACGCCCATGCCGCCGGCGCCCAGTCGCCGGTGCAGGCGGTACGGCCCGACGATGCGGGGGTCCTCACGCCTCAGCCGCATCATCGCCATGTTTCGTTCCCCGTCAGCCTGTGGGTGAGGCCCCGTCGGTTGGGCCATCGTCAGTTCCTGTCTGGCACAGCTTACGGACTGCCCGCTGCGGTGTGCTGATACGCAACACCTGAAGCCGGTGTGCGATTGTCCGATCTTGCACTGACCTGCAGGTCACAAGGACGCCGAAGGGCTTCTCGGGGTTCCCCCTCAGGGTTCCCTCGGGGGTCGGATGAGCCTTCTGTCCCCCTGCGGTAGTAGGCCCCGAGTCGGATCGTCATCCTCCCGGACGTCCGAGGAACAGTACGACGGCATGACGCCCGGAGGACCCCCCTGCCAATAGCGTTGGGTCCAGCGGTGGACGGGGAGCTCGTCCCCCGAGGTAAGCCGTCCACCGCGCCAACTCGACCGGATCAGGAGCAAGGACATGCCACCGCAGCTCACGGGAACCCCCCGCCGCCGTCGGCCGGCCTTCGTCCAGTCCCGGTCCGCGGAGCAGCCCACGCGGCACCCCGCCGTGGCACTGGCCATGGCCCTGCCGTGCGCCGTGGTCCTGGTGCTGCTCTTCGGCGGGTGGGAGCAGATGGCGAACCAGGCCCAGGCCGTCGCCGATCTGATCACCCGCTGAGCAGGGGAGGAAGGACACCGGCCACGAGGCCGGTCGAAGACGGGCACCGATCCCCTGGGGACGGGGAACGGTGCCGCCGGGGAGGCCGCGGCCGCGATGACACGCGGACGGGCGAGAGCGGTGCGCAGAGCGCCCCGGCAGGCGGAGATGCCGCGTGCGGACGTCGGTGAGGGCGTCCGTACGCGGCTCTTCTCCTTCGGGCCGGTCGAACCGCCGGCCACCGGGACGGGACGACAAAAGGCCGGGGGCCGCGACCCTCACGGATCGCGGCCCCCGGCCGTTACTGTGCGCGATACTGGGATTGAACCAGTGACCCCTACCGTGTCAAGGTAGTGCTCTCCCGCTGAGCTAATCGCGCCTGATGTGGCGGTCG